>DPKY01000126.1 GCA_003542275.1 Methylococcaceae bacterium
CTGCTCGTGTTGTGGCTGTATCAGTCACAACAGTCCGAAAGGTAGAGCAGGACTTGGAATAAGAGAATGGACTTGTGCTAAGTGTGGCACGACGCATGACAGAGATGTGAATGCGGCAAAGAACATTCTCGCGCTCGGGCATGAGCGTCTCGCTGGAGGAATCACCGCACCTTTAGGGCGGTGAGGATGTCAAGTCTCGCACTTCAACAGTGAGCAGTACGACACCTATCTAAAAAGCATTTTAGAATACAACGAAGCCAAGGCAGCGCTTGATGAGCAAGGCAGAGGGGCAAATGATTGAAAAATTTGAAACAGCAAGAGCGATGATAGCAGAAGGTTTTGATGTTGCAACAGTTGCCAGAATCANNAAAACCGCTTGACGATTCTAGTAATCAAGCGGTTTACCCATTTTAAAAACAACTACACAAAAAAATCTAAATGCCTGTTCCCACTTGCAACGCATCAAACCAATCTAAAAAGCGTTTGACGTCATCCCCCTTGAACATACGGCCATGTTGGGGGGCGATAATATCGATATCCAAATTTCTGACACGGTCAATCCACGCACGTTTCGCTTGATTTGATGGCATCCAGCGCTGATGATAGTAACGCATTTTTTCAACGTGCGTGTCAAAACGCTCCACAAAAACAGGTGCTCCCGCGCTTTCCCATGCAGAGCCCACGCTACCCGTCATTAAAATTTTCGCCTGCGGGTCGTACACATGAAAATTGCAAGGCGAGTGGAGATAATGCGCGGGAATAATTTGTAATTCGACGGATTCCAATTTAATTGTTTCACCATTATCAGGAATCGGTACATATTCGATGGATTCACAGCCAAAATGCCGAATATAGCCTTCCCAGAGGGCAGGGGCGTGCAATTTCGCATTTGAGAGGGCTTGATCCCAAAGACCCAGTGATGAAATGACATCAGGGTCTTGATGTGAGGCAAATAAATCTGTAATTTGCTCTACAGGTGCGTGATGCAGCACAGCGGCCATCATTGGTGCAAATAATTCCGTGCCACCGGGCTCAAGTAATAAGCATTTGTTTGCTGTGCGGACAATGTATTGGTTACTGTCGATGATATTATCGGGTTTATTCTCGTCACGCCCAAACATTACCCATTGGTGCGCTCCTTCGTAAATTTTGGTCATTTTCATGCGCTAAGGCTCCTTATTGCCAAATTAACTGTTACGGTAAATAGATAATGCAATGCGGCAACGCTGCACATTATCGTGAATCGTGTGTGCGGCTTTATCAACACTTTCCGCAACGGCTTGCAGACTTTGCAGGTATTCACCGGCTTGAGAAGCTTCAATACGCGAGTTTGCCGCGATAACGCGTGCGGCACGCGCATGGTGCATCACCGCTTCAAGTTGGCCAAGTAACTGCGTGACATCGCGTTTAAATTGACGTTGGCAGTCTTGCATGACAGTTTTTGCGTGCTGCGTGGAGGCTTGCATGGAGTCTGCATAATGCGCTCCGTTCGTGTTAGCAAGCTTTGAGGCCGCTTCAAAACGGTTGTAGGCAGCTGTGCGTCTGTACTCATCAACGGTTAAACGATAAAGCAAGAGGGCATAGACGTTAATTTTAGTCACCAGTTCAATGGTTTCTTTTGCGAGTTCATTGATAAAATCGGTAATGGGCTGAAACCCTTTTGCTTTATCGCCCGCGCGAAACGCAATGGCTTTCGCGTTCGCCGCTGCCAGTGAAATTTCTTTGGCTACAACCATAACGGCACTCAGCTCCGAGGTGATTGAGGCAACAGCAATAAATTGTGATTTGGTTTGACTGTTCATAATGTTTTAAAGTGGTTGTGCCTAAAAAATAATAGCCTGTTGCACAGCGTTAGCGCAGGCCTTTCACTAACGTCAAAATTTTTGCAGAAATGTCTTCTAAGGGGAGAACATGATCTGCACAGCCTAGCTTGAAAGCCGCGCCGGGCATTCCCCAGACAACACTGCTCGCTTCATCTTGCACGATGGTTTTTGCTCCTTGCGCGTGCATTGCCTGCATTCCTGCTGCGCCATCGGCTCCCATTCCTGTAAGCAAAACGCATACCGCATTCTCTCCGGCTGCTTGCGCTGCTGAATGAAACAGCACATCAACGGCAGGTTTATGGTGATTGACAGGCTCGGTATCGTGGAGTTCAATCACATAATTATTGCCCCGACGTACCACCCCCATGTGCTTATCGCCTGGCGCGAGGTAAATATTGCCCCATTCAACCACTTGCCCATGAATCGGAATGCTTGCCGTCATTTGTGTAATCAAATCAATATGTTTCACAAATGATTCGCTAAACGCGGCGGGTAGATGCTGCGTAATAAGTATAGGCGGGCTGTCGGCAGGCATTCCTTTCATCACCACTTTAATGGCTTCCGTGCCGCCGGTTGACGAGCCAAGCGTAATAATTTTTTTGAACTCTGTAATCGGCGCTTTCCTGTTTGCCAAAGGCGTTTTTAAAACAGGCGTCGCTTTTTGACGGGGTTCGCTCTCTTTTACATTGGTTTTTGCCGCAATACGCACTTTAGAAATAATTTCTTTGGCGTAATCATTGAGCGTATTTTCCGTGTCCATGCGGGGTTTTGCGACAAAATCCACCGCGCCCAATGCCAACGCGTCTAGCGTAGCCTCAGCGCCACACTCCGTTAGCATGGAAATCATAATCACCGGCGTGGGACGTAGACGCATGAGATTACGCAAAAATGTAATGCCATTCATGCGCGGCATTTCAATATCAAGCGTTAAGACATCGGGGTCTAATTGCTTAATCATGTCCCGTGCAACCAGTGGAGTTTCTGCTGTGCCCACGACTTCAATGTCACGGGCGGTACTGAGTATGGACGTTAATACTTTTCTAATTAACAAGGAGTCGTCAATAATCAAAACGCGTATTTTTTTCATTTTCAGCTCTACGATTCGGTTTTGCTTGGTTAAAATAACTCAACATCACCCTCAATAGGTAAATCTTTAATGTTTGTCATGTATTGACGTTCACGTTGCGCAATCGCATCGTGATGAAGGTCTTGAATTTTTTTCATCCCCACTTTTCCCGTTTTGGGAAAATAAATGACTTTTCGTGGATAAATATCGCCTAAATCTTTTGAGAGTAACAGCAGGCCTTCTTGGTCAATGTACTCC
>DPKY01000108.1 GCA_003542275.1 Methylococcaceae bacterium
AAACTTTTACCAGACAGGTTCTAAACTTTTTGGTATTGATGTTGCCGACTTGCTAACGTTAACCGTAAAAAATACATTCAATGTCATCAGTGATTCAGGAACACAAAATATCAATGACTCGGGTACACGAAATACGGGCATACTCAATCATTTTGACATATACAACTCAAATTCTGATGAATTAGTTGAATTAAAACACGAGATTGAAAAGCTAAAACTTATCATTGATAATTTACAAAATACGGTCACTATGCAACACGACGAGATTACCTACCTCAAAAGTATCATTGAATTAGTCAAGGCAAAATAACAAGTCATTTACTTAAAATTCGCATTTAAAAACAAATAATTAAAAAATTTTTCGAGTTCACCACTAATTGTTAAATTAACCATAAGTTACACAAACATTTTTATATTCTCAGCATTTTCTTTGTTACAAAATAAATATCTTATGGCAGCATCAACAATGAAAAATACAGCCGTATTGTTTCTATTTTTCTATTCTCAACTGTTTTAGCTCTGCGGTGAGTCAACATATCCCTTTATTTACTTCACATTAACTTAAAATATAACCATGCGCGACCTATTAGACCGATTAAAAGATTTTGTTATTTATGATGCCGATGTGGAATTTTACGCCAAAGTATTTCCCGAATCGGTCGGACGCAAAGAATTGATGCGTCTGCGTAAAATGAACCGCTCAGATTTGCCCCAAGTGGTTGCCATTGAACAAGCCAGTTATCAATTCCCATGGGGAGAAGATATTTTTCGAGATTGCCTCAATATGCGTTACCAAAACTGGGTATGCGAAATTGGCGACGAAATACTCGGTTATGGGATTATGAGCATGGCGGTGGGTGAAGCGCATATTTTAAATTTATGTATCGCGCCCAAAGAGCAACGCCAAGGTATTGGACGAAAAATTTTAGAACATCTCATTTCAGTGGCTTACAGCGAAGCGGAAACGCTATTTTTAGAAGTGCGTCCAACCAATATACACGCCATCGCGCTGTATGAATCCATCGGATTTAACGAAATTGGCGTGCGCAGAAATTATTATCCTGCCGAAAATAATCACCGTGAAGATGCACTCATGCTTGCGCTAACGCTTATCAAGTAGCGGGCGGGTAAATTGTTCACCGATAAATAAATCATTGCTCACCACTCTCACCTGCTCCACCCAAGCCAGCGAGCGAGCGCAGTCTCGGGAATAAGGCGGCGCTTTACACACCGCAATTCGCCCATCAGCCCATTCATCAAAATGCAATCCTGTTAATGGTCGTATGCGTCCATTGTCGGGCGGTGTGGTGTAATCCATGATGGTGGGTTGATGAATGCCCAGCAGACTCAAAATCAATTTAGGCACTTGATAAAGCGGCAAACGCCCCACTTTTAAAGCGCCCTTTTGACCATCAATGATAAGCAGCGGCGTGCTAACGTAAGATTTGAACATTTCGTCAGAAAAATCACCTCGACTATTTTTCAACACATCCGATTCAACATAACCGGCAAAATGCTCTCCTAAAAAGGGCAGATGGTCACCAAAGGCGACAATAATACCGTCGGGATCGCTTTTTTGTAGATTTTTAAGAAAGTCTACCAATTCGCGCGATTTGTAATAGGTTGTATTCGCATACCCATTCACCTCATCCACTTTTGAATTACTGGTAATTTGTGGCGGACGATTTTCATTTAAAGGGTAATCCCAATGCCCAAAATACGTCACGATGTAATCAAGAAGCGGCGTTTTTGCCTCAAGCGTACTGGCAATTTTCCCTAGCACTTGACGATACAGCGAGCTATCACCTAAAAATTCACGGTTGATATCATCAAGCTCAAAATCTTTTTCTGACCAATACGTTTGAAAACCCACGCGATGATACGCATTCACGCGATTCCAAAAAACGGGAACATTAGGGTGTGATACGACGGTTTTATAGCCTTTATCGGCAAGTAAACGCGGCAAACAAGGCACGTCATTTAATAATTGACGCTCAAATTTCACGGTATTTTTCATCACGGGAAAACCGCATAACACCTCAAATTCTGAATTGGCTGTCATGCCAGCAAAGACAGGCACCAGTGCAACAGAATGGTCTGCGGTGTTCCAAAGTTTGCGAAAATCCTCTGAGAGCGGATTTTGACTAAAGGTCACTTTTTTCAGATTGTTGGCATCCCAAAAAGATTCAAGCAACACAATATGTACATTGCGCGGTTTGAAATCTTGCGTGGCCGCTGGCGTGTCTATAGCGACCTGTTGAGAGAGTAGCTGATTCGCTGCGCCTCGCGCCACGTCAATATCAGGGGCTTTATCGGCAATAAGAAAATAACGCGCTGTTTCGAGCAAGGTGTGAATAGTTGCCCCTTGCCAGAGATAATTTGACCGCTGATCCCACTCTTTGGTGCCGACATAAGTATCAATAGGGTAGACAATCAGATTAGGCTGATAGATGACGGTAAGCGTTAACAGCCCGCCTGCCACGCCGCCAAGGTAATTGTGGAGGCGTCGAAGTTTAAAATTAAAAAACAGCAAACTTCCCAGCGCCACGAGCGGCAGCGCTAGCGCAAAAAACTTCCAGCCGCTTAAAATCAAAAGTAATGAGCGTAAGGCAAAAATATCGTCTGGCATGAGCGGCCCGCCAAAAAACGCGATTTTAATCGGATTCCCAATATATAACACACCCATAATCAGCGCGTGCAACACAAAAAATATCCATGCCCGCCGCGACAGTGCGTACAAGATATACGCTAAAATCAGTTGAACAAAACAGTCCAGCGGCACCGACGCAGGCTCAATGGCCACATCAAATTCAACGACACTCACGCCATAGTACACGGCATAAAGTAGCAACGTTGAATAAAGAGGCAAAAATAGCGCGTGACGATGCAAAAAGGCGTGTTTAGTCATAAAAATCAAGGAAAATTGAGTGAAGCGTGGTGAGGGTGCGCTGAAAAATTAAGCCATTTTACGGTTTTTCAACGTTAAAATAAGGCGGCATATTATCAATGTACGCCAAATACATGGCATCAGCCATCGTCCATAAAACATCTAATTTGAATTTTAAAATAGCCAGCATACGGTGCTGTTGCTCGCGCGTTTTATACCAATCAAGCGTAATGGCAAGGCCATGATCAACGTCACGTCGCGCTTCGGTTAAGCGTTTGCGAAAATAGTTATAGCCTTCACTATCCACCCAAGGGTAATGCTGTGGCCAATTGTCGAGGCGTTGCTGATGAATTTTGGGGGCAAATAATTCCGTGAGTGAGGAACTGGCCGCCTCATGCCACTCAGCACGCCGCGCAAAATTGACATACGCATCCACCGCAAAACGCACACCTGGCAGCACATACTTAAGCGAGGTGATGTCCTCGCGTGACAGCCCAACAGCAATGCCGAGTTGAATCCACGCCTCAATTCCGCCCACATCCCCCTCGTGTCCATCATGGTCTAAAATGCGTTGTGTCCATTTCGCACGCGTTTCACGATCAGGGCAATTAGCGAGAATATTAGCGTCTTTGATGGGAATACTCACTTGATAATAAAAACGATTCGCCACCCAGCCTTGCAGCTGCGCTTGGGTGAGCTTCCCTTCATTCATTAGCGTGTGATAAGGATGGTGAATATGATAAAACTTCTCCATGCCGCGCAGTTGTGCTTCAAATTCATCGCGTGTCCAAGGCGTCATTTCTGTGGTCATGTTAGATTGCTCGTTATTGAATTACGTTAAATAAAACGCGCTATGCTAAACCAAGCCCGTCAATTGAACAAGATAACACCTCGCATACCGTTATTTTAATCACGTGAATGCGCTGTTTTTTTGAGTCTGTCCGTTTTAGGGCTATAATCAACCCCTATTACTTTAAAAATTTCTTACTTTGCTTATCCCCAAGGAAATATCTATGACGCAAAACACTACGCATTTTGGCTTTAAAGAAGTCGCCACGCAAGACAAAGTCAAATTAGTTCGCGGCGTTTTTGATTCTGTTGCCAAGCGTTATGACATCATGAATGACCTCATGTCGGGGGGCGTGCATCGTATTTGGAAACGCATTGCTGTGGATTTGAGTCAAGTACACGCTGGCTATAGCGTTTTAGATTTAGCGGGCGGGACGGGAGATTTAACCACTCTTTTTAGTGCGCGTGTGAGGGAGAGTGGTCAGGTGGTGCTCGCTGATATTAACGCAGCGATGCTAAACACCGGGCGCGATCGCCTTATTGATCGCGGTTTGGTGAGCAATATTCGCTACGCGCAAGTCAACGCAGAATGTTTACCTTTTGCTGACAATACGTTTGATTGTGTGTGCATTGGCTTTGGACTGCGCAATGTTACCGACAAGGCCGCCGCGTTGCGGTCTATGCACCGTGTTTTAAAACCAGGCGGGTGCGTAATTGTCCTAGAGTTTTCACACCCCATCGACCCCATCACCGAAAAAGTGTACGATTTTTATTCTTTTAAATTGCTTCCCAAAATTGGCAAATTCGTTGCTAACGATGAAGACAGCTACCGTTACTTGGCAGAATCTATTCGTATGCACCCAAAGCAAGAAGCATTAAAAACCATGATGCAAGAGGCAGGTCTTGAGCGCTGTGAATTTTTTAATATGACGCAAGGCATTGTTGCCGTGCACCGTGGCTATAAAATTTAATATGCGCTTAGAAAGCCTTTTTCAAGCAGGGTATGCGTGGCACACACAAGTGCTGACAACGCTCAAGCAAAATATGGTTGAATTTTTGCAAGAAGAAACGCGTGATTTACCCGCCAGTGCTGAAGTAGAGAGCTTTTGTGCGCAACTTGCTCAGTTAGGCCATGATGTACAACAGTTAAACGAGCGCGTTGCACATCTCGCCTCAACAACCCTCCCCTTAAAAAAATAAAATAATAACAAAAATAGGACTCCCCCATGCTGATTGGACAAATTGAATCTTACGATAATGAAAGACAAACGGGTATTGTAAAAAGCCAAGACGATTATTTTGAGTTTGATCACGTCAGCTGGCAATCTACCGTACCACCAGATCAAGGCGATGAAGTCACTTTTGACGTTAATAGTGAAGATGGCACTGTTTTGAATATGCGCCTTATTGCGGATTCGATAAAACCCGTTGAAGCGGTAAAAAGTCGCTGGATAGCAACGCTACTCGCTTTATTTTTAGGCGCGGTGGGAGCACATCGTTTTTATTTAGGCTACTACAAACTGGGCCTAGCTCAAGTGGCGTTGACCATTCTAACGCACGGTTATGGCGTCATTTGGGGATTTATCGACACGATTCTACTTTTTGCTGGCCACATCAACAAAGACGCCAAAAAACGCCCTTTGAAATAAGGGGCGAGGGGATGTCCGCCCGCTTTTTTTTAAATATGACAACGATTATTTGCAGTGTATTGAGAGATGTTATTATAATAACTATAAAACCAAGCAATTAACTTGGTAATTAAGCTTTAGGAGGAAATGGTATGCAGATTAAATTTCTACTTGATTCATCCAATCCCATCATTGGCGAAGCGAGTGTTGACATCAACCGCCCCATTCAAGAAGTGTATGCGTTTGTGGGTGACCATTTTTTTGAAAACTACCCTAAGTGGGCTGTTGAAGTCATTGAATTTGAGCCTGAAAGCCAGGCTGTGCAGGTGGGCGCAAAAGCCAAGCAAGTTCGTCAAGATAACGGTGAAACCGTTGAATCTGTTTTTGAAATCACCGCCTACAACCCCCACAATCAACTCACCTGCCAAGGCATCACCGCCCCCTATAGGCAAAGTTATCTGCTTGACGAAAAAGAAGACAATCAAGTATGCACGCACCTCACTTTTCGCTTTGAATTACTTGAAATTGAGATGTTCATGCGCCCTTTTCAAAAACTCATCCGCTACGCCATCGAAGACGGTGCGGAGAG
>DPKY01000047.1 GCA_003542275.1 Methylococcaceae bacterium
ATGCGTCACCGTTGCCTGTTCCCCAAGACAGAGAGCTTTTTGCGCGTGAATTTAAAACGGTCACTTTTGTTTTTGATCCTAAATAAAAATAAGTAACTTGAGAGGAAATCGTTGCGTGAATGTATTTAAAAAACTCGTCTTAGCCAGTGCGATTGGACTTTGTTTTTCGCCATTGAGCTATGCTGAAATGTCTATTGAAATCACAGAAGGCATCGAAAGCGCCATGCCTATTGCGATTGTGCCCTTTGCATCACAGGGAGCGCCGCTGGATTTGAGCAGTGTGGTGAGTTCTGATTTGGCGCGTAGCGGGTATTTTAAACCTTTAAGTCCACAAAATATGCCGTCACGTCCGAGCACCGCTGACGCCATTCGTTTTGCTGAGTGGCGAGGCCTTGGGCAAAATTACATTGTGATTGGGCGTGTACAGCCTAATGGGGGGCAGTATAATATCGAATTTGAATTATTCGATGTGGCAAAAGGAGAGTCTTTGCTTGGGTATCGCATGACGTCCGCTACTGCTGATTTGCGTAAAACAGCGCATCATATCAGTGATTTGATTTACGAGCGTCTCATGGGTAAGAAAGGCGTTTTCAGCGGTAGAATTGCCTATATTACCAGTACGCGCCAAGGCCCTCAAAGTACGCATCAACTCATGGTTGCCGATGCGGATGGCGCTAACGCAAAAGCGGTCGCTATTTCACCAGAACCGTTGATGTCGCCAGCATGGTCACCGGATGCGGCAAGAATTGCGTATGTGTCTTTTGAGCGAAAAAGCGCGGCGATTTACACCCAAACGCTCGCCAGCGGTCAGCGTGAGAGAGTGGCAGAGTTTCCGGGTATCAATGGGGCGCCTGCATGGTCGCCAGATGGTACAAAACTTGCTGTGACTTTATCAAAAGATGGTAGCCCCGATATCTATATTTTAGATTTAGGTACGCGCAACGTCACCAAGTTGACAAAAAATCGTGCAATCGACACAGAGCCAACGTGGTCACCAGATGGACGAAATATCGTGTTTACGTCCGATCGTGGCGGTAAACCTCAGCTCTATGTTATTCCAGCGCAAGGTGGCGAAGAAAGACGTATTACCTTTAGCGGTAGCTACAATGCACGGGCGAGTTTCTCGCCTGATGGCAAATATATCACGATGGTACACGGAAACGGCGGCGACTATCGTATTGGTGTGATGGATGTGAATTCTAAATCCATTAGTGTGCTCACCTCAGGGCCGCTTGATGAATCACCCAGTTTTGCGCCTAATGGTAGCATGGTGTTATATGCGTCGCGCAAAGGCAACACGGGCTATTTATCCGCTGTTTCTGTCGATGGTAGAATGCAACAGAAACTGGTTTTTGATAGTACCGAGGTGCGTGAACCAGCATGGTCACCTAAATAAACAATTTTATTTTTTAACTTTTAACTCAATGTGGAAATAACCATGAAATTACATAATAAGCTGGCGATGTTCGCCTTATTAAGCACCTTAGCGCTTGTTGGGTGTAGTTCTGATGAAGAAAAAGATGCCAGTTTAACTGACGGCAGTTTGAATGGCGTTAATGGTATTGGCGATGCGTCGACAAGTGGCCTTAATGGCGGCTCAAGTTTTGGTGGTTCGGGTATGAATGGTGGTCGTTATGGTGCGCGTGGCGCGAATGGCTTGCCACCTGAATTTAGTGATCCCAATAATCCTTTGTCAAAAAGAACCATTTATTTCATGCTCGATAGCAGCCAAGTGCAGCAAGATTTTATTCCGGTGATTGCTGCTCACGCGCGTTACTTGCTGGCAAACCCAAGTCAGCACATTGTGCTTGAAGGTAACGGCGATGAGCGCGGTTCGCGTGAATATAACATCGGGTTAGGTGAGCAACGCGCGAAATCTGTTGCGGGGATGCTTAAAGCACAAGGTGTGTCTGAAAGTCAGCTAAGTGTTGTGAGCTACGGCGAAGAAAAGCCTGTTGCGATGGGACATGATGAAGCCTCTTGGGAACTCAATCGTCGCGTTGAACTTGCATACTAAATTACTATGAAGAAAATTTCTGCGCTTTTACTTTGGTCGCTATCGAGCGTGACGTTTGCTGAACTCGCGCCGGTTATTGATAATTCGTCTTATCCCAGTGGCGCCCCAGCGGTCATTCCCGCACAGGCAAATACCTCTGTGAATAATACCTATGAACTCATGACGCGACTTGATGAAGCGCAGAATGAAATTCAGCAGTTGAATGGCAAAATTGAAGAGCAAGCGAATCTCATTGCTGAGTTAAAAAAGAAACAATCGATTATGTACGCCGATTTTGACGAACGTTTGCAGCAAATTGAAAATAAAGTGAGTGCAAATAAAGCTGCCCCTGTTGAAGCAGCTCCCTCAAAAGAGCCAGAATCCGAGTCACCTGTGCCGGCGAGTAAAACGCCTGCTCCCACGCCTACGCCAGCAACCTCTGGGCAAAGTACGGAAGGGGATAAAAAACAGCAATATATGCAAGCTTATGATGCGTTTCGCAATGGTCAAATCGTTGAAGCAATTACGCAATTTAATTTATTGCTCAGTAAAGACCCCACAAATCAATATGCCAACAATGCGCAGTTTTGGCTAGGTGAGGCGTATCGCGTGAATAAAAATACGGATGCCGCGCGCAAAGCATTTGGGTTAGTGATTGAAAAGTATCCCAATAGCGCAAAAGTCCCCGATGCACTGTTGAAATTGGGCACCATTGAAATGGAACAACGTAACATGGCAAAAGCGAAAGAGTATTTCACGCGCATCATTACCGATTTTCCGAGTTCAGCACCTGCGCAAATTGCGGCAAAAAAATTGCAGCAATTCACTGATGTGAAAAATTGATGCTTGATACCTTACGCGTCAGTGAAATTTTTTATTCGCTGCAAGGCGAATCCAATACGGTGGGCCTGCCTACGGTTTTTGTTCGCCTAACGGGGTGTCCGCTTCGCTGTGTGTATTGCGACACCAGTTACGCATTTTCTGGTGGCGAAAAAATGCCTATTGAAGCGATTTTAGCGCAAGTAGCGCAATATCAATGCCGTTATGTTTGTGTCACTGGCGGTGAGCCACTTGCTCAGCGCGGGTGCATTCACTTGTTAACAGAACTGGTAGAAAATGGCTATAGTGTGTCACTTGAAACCAGTGGGGCTTTAGATATTTCTCAAGTCGATTCCCGCGTGGTGAAAGTAATGGATATCAAAACCCCTTCTTCGGGTGAAATGGATAAAAACCATTATGAAAATATAGCGTTTTTGTCGGCGCAAGATCAAGTCAAATTTGTTATTGCCGGTGAAGACGATTATTGCTGGTCAAAAAACATCGTCGCGCAGTATCATCTCACCGATTGTTGTCAAGTGCTGTTTTCACCCGTATCCGGTGAACAAAATCCTACCCAGTTGGCCGAAAAAATTTTAAACGATAAGTTAGCAGTGCGCTTTCAAATTCAATTACACAAACTGTTGTGGCAAGACGCACAGGGAAAATAGCAATGACAAAAAAAGCGGTTGTTTTATTATCGGGTGGGCTCGATTCCGTGACGGTTTTAGCGACAGCACAAGCGCAAGGGTATACCTGTTACGCATTGAGCTTTGATTATGGTCAACGGCATAATGCAGAATTGCAAGCGGCTGCTGACATTGCCGCTGCGTATCATGTTGAATTGAAAGTGATACGCCTTGATTTGGGCAGTATTGGCGGTTCAGCGTTAACGGACGCGCATATTGCTGTTCCTCAGCAATTAGAAGCCGGTATTCCGGTAACGTATGTGCCTGCGCGAAACACTGTCTTTTTGTCGTTAGCGCTAGGCTGGGCGGAGGTACTCAAGGCGCAAGATATTTTTATTGGCGTGAATGCGGTGGATTATTCGGGGTATCCCGATTGTCGCCCTGAATTTATCGCCGCCTTTGAGCAATTGGCCAATGTCGCCACGAAATCGAGCGTTGAAGGTACGCCTTTTCGCATTCATACGCCGCTGATCAATTTGACCAAAGCACAAATTATCGAGAAAGGCACACAACTTGGCGTGAATTATAAGCAAACGGTGTCATGCTATTGTGCCAATGAACGAGGCGAGGCGTGTGGTCGTTGTGATGCGTGCCGATTGCGAAGAAATGGATTTGTCGCTGCAGGTATTGAAGACGTTACCCGTTATGTTGCAACATAACGCCGATGTGTCGTAATTTTCCTTCTTAGTTGAGTGTATTTCGCACTCTTTTTCATTTTACCCTTAACACTTACTAC
>DPKY01000132.1 GCA_003542275.1 Methylococcaceae bacterium
TATCGGGGTCTATAGTGGCCATTTCAATCACACTCGCCACGCGCACTTCAAAAAACTCGTCCAAGTTAGAACACGAAATGCACAAATAATTCAGGCGCTCAAGCAACGGCACGCTCTCGTCTTTGGCTTGCGCGAGCACGCGTTTATTGAATGCTAAAATGCTCAATTCACGATTGATATAAAGTTCAGGCTTTTGTAATTCAGCGTCGAGGATTTGTTTTTCTGTCATAGGTGCATGGGCCATATTTTTCATATAATTTGTCAATAATCTAAGTCTATTTCGCAATGATGACAAGACGGTGACAGAAAATTTTATATCAACAAAAACCGTCCAACCCGCGCCGACATCAATAACTTATCCGAATGCCGACCTCCGCGCTGCGACCGGGTTCGGGGGCAAAATTACGCAAATAAGACACCGAATTGCGGATATTCTCATCCAGCAAATTTTTTCCTTTCGCAAAAAGTAAAATATCCGCCTGCGAAAAATGCGCGAGGGTGTATTGCCCCCCCACATTGAGCAAGAGATAAGCTGGCGTTGTCGTTTCATTTTCCCCTGCATGGGTTTGTGCTTCACCGCGCGTGAGGCGCACGTCGTGTGACCACGCACCGCGTGTATAGCTTACCTGTGCCCCATAACGCAAAGGTGGCATACGCGGCACATCAACGCCGCTATCAAACGTGCCGCGCGTGTAATCACCAAAGAGCGTCAACTCAACAAGCCCCCATCGATTGTCCATCAGCGGCAAAACGGTTTTTGCTTCAAAACCTTTAAAGATTGCCGCTTGTTGCTGCGTCTGCAAAAGCGGAAAACATTCAGCACACGCAGCATTGCTAGCGACAAATTGCGTGTTTTCGGCGTCAAATAACTGCGTGCTGTCGCGCTGTTGATAAATATAATCGCTCACCCAATTATGAAAAATCGTCACGTCCGCCCGCATCCACTCGCCATCAAATTGGTAATGCACATCGAGATTATTTGATATTTCTGGCGTTAAATGTGCATTGCCTTTTTCATAACTGCGCGTAGCGAAGTGAAATCCGTCAGAAAATAATTCTTGAATTTGCGGCGCACGCTGTGAATAAGTGAAGGCAATATCCACTTTATTGCGTGCATCTAGCGCCCATAACGCAGACAGCGAGCCACTGAGCGGAAGATACGACACTGGCGCGTGCCCCTCTGGGTTTATGCGTGTAGATTCAACTCGCCCCCCCACTTGATAAGTGATTGCCCCAACTTTAAGGGATTCTACGTTAAACACGCTGTAAGTATCGGTACGCGACGCAGGGACAATTTGCCCTTCCTCACCGATTCCGACAAATTGCCCGTTGCTGGATTGAAAACCCAAAATCCCTTGATTGCTTTGCATCAAAGGCGCGTGGGCGAGTTCAAAACGGCTTTCATAGGTTTGATTTAAAAATGTCGTCCCCGCGACATTGCCATCAAACTCCGTGTGCGCGTAGTCGGTGTAGCCAAACTTCATTTTCAGTATTTGCGCAAACGCAAACGGATCATTGAGCTGACTTTTAAAGTCATATTTCGTCTGCGTCATTGCTATGTGCACGGGCGAGTCCCCGCGTCGTCCATCGGGGGCAATACCGTAGTTGTTCTCTAATTGGTTAATGGCTGCCCCGATAAGACCGCTATCGCCAATCATTGACACCCCCGCGCTACCGCCCTGCGTGCGATGTTGCGTATTTTCAATCACGCCCTGCGTATTTTGTAACCCGCCTACCGCAACCGTGTTAAAACTGGGGTCATGTTGCCGCGCCCGTGCTTCATCAATGGCGAGGCCGCCAATATGCGTATTGCCTGCATCACGATAAAAACCATCAACGTGGTAAGCAAACTGATGCGCACTGCCCTCGAGTTTGAGCGAACTGGCCGTTTCATCGGTGGCGGAATCGATGCGTTGCTCACCTGACCCACCTAGCGTTTTATCAAATAATTGCTCAGGAATCCGATTGTCGATGACATTCACTATGCCCCCCATCACGCCACTGCCATAAAGTAGCGTGGACGGCCCGCGTAACACCTCAATGCGCTCGGCAATAATGGGGTCTACGCCCGTGGCATGATCCGCACTGAGCGCGGAGACGTCATTGTTGCCTACACTGTTTTGCAACACTTTCACCCGCGCTCCCGACTGCCCGCGAATCACCGGCGAGCCAACGCCGGAGCCAAAAGATTGATTGGCCATGCCCAATTCATTTTGCAACGTATCACCTAGCGTTGACCCTATTTTGGTGCGCAGCGCATCATGCTCTAACTTGATGGCGGGTTTGGCAAATGACGGCTCCTCTTCTTGTGCAGACGTATTCACCACCATATCCTCAAGCACGTCCACTTCACTCTCTTGCGCCTCAGACAAAGGCGTGAGACAAAAGAGCAATAAAAACGCCGTGACAGGCGTCCATGGCGTCGTTTTTATCATCATGCCACCTCAGGCACTGCTTGACAGCTTTCACATACACCGTGAATTTCAATGGTTTTACTGTGCGCAAGAAAACGCGACTGCTCAAGCGCACTGTTCACGCTCTCCATCACGTTTTCTGCGGTGAGCTCTTGCACGTTTTCACATTTTTTACAAATGAGTAAGAGTAACTCATGCGTATGCAGCGGATGACTGCAGCCAATAAACGCATTCAAACTTTCCACGCGATGAATTAACCCCACCTCACGCAAAAATTCCAATGCCCGATAAATCGTCGTTGGTTTCACGCCCCCTTTTGTGCGCTCGCTTGGCCTGAAATTTTCAATTAACTCATACGCTTTAACAGGGTGGTGATTTTGCCAAAGTAGCTCAAGCACTTGCCGACGAATATCGGTAAGCGTTCCGCCTTTGCGCTGACAGAGGGTTTGTGCGTTATTTAGCGCGTCGTGAATGCACACGCTATGATCGTGTTGGGGATTAAATTCCATAAAAAGTGACATCGTAAACGGTGAAACAAAACATATTTGTTACAATATAACATATCAAACAAGACTTGACTACGGCATTCCATGGTTAAGCATCACATTTTATCCATAATGCACAAAAACGACGACGCCATTTATATGTCATCATCAAGTGAGAGGCGCGTTACGGCATCGGGCAAGGATTTGTTGGCTTTCACGCCCAGCGCTTTGAGTTTTGCGGCTTGGGCAATCACATTACCTTGACCATTTTTTAATTTCCCCATCGCCTCCGTGTAACTGTTTTGCGTCTGTTGTAAACGCTGCCCCACTTTGTCTAAATCCTCGACGAATCCGACAAATTTATCATAAAGTTGCCCACCGCGTTTTGCAATCTCTTGCGCGTTTTGCGATTGTTGTTCTTGTCGCCACAAATGCGAAATGGTGCGCACCACAAACAGTAGCGTGCTTGGACTGACCAGCAAAACGTTTTTTGTCCACGCTTGCTGCCAAATGTCGTTATCCTCTGTCACCGCGAGCATAAACGCCGGTTCAATGGGAATAAACATGATAACAAAATCGAGTGATTGCAATTGATACAAATCATGATAATTTTTACTCGACAACTGGGCAATGTGGGTTTTTATTGAATCAATATGCCG
>DPKY01000113.1 GCA_003542275.1 Methylococcaceae bacterium
CGCTCAACGGCCGAAAACGCGCTGGCGCCGCCATTGACGGTGGTGTCGCCATAACCGCCGTTGCTGCCGCTGGTTTGATCCCATGCGCGATACGTCAACACGCCCGTGTTAAGACCGTTGTAGTTGAGGTTACCGTCGGCGGTTTGCTTGGCTTGATAGTACAGGCGAGTGGTGGCGCCAGACAGCAATAACGCATGATTGGCACTCACGCCGCTCACGGGTGTCCAATTTGCTCCCGAGTCGAGGCTGTACCATAAAAGGCCTTTTGTGTTGTCCACAGACGTGATAGCAATGCCATTAGGATTGCCGTCGCTGTCGCTATATCCGGTTGTAAAAACAGAATTCGTGAGGGCATAACCCGCCGTACTTGCTCCATTGGCGGGGGCTTGGGCGCCTTCAAAATTACTGAGGGTAGTGGAGAGGTTAGTTTGAGTGGGGGCTGTATTGCTCATAGAGTAATCTCGCTAAAGAGGCGCGACCTTGCGCAGGAGGGTGAATTTGGGGTAAACAAACGCGTCGCACACATAAGGCGTGCTAAGGCCATATAAGCCTACGCGGCACACCAGTTTACGCATTATCAATGCAAAGTTTTTGAGTTTAGGTGAAATCTGTGAAGTGCGTCACAAAATGCCGCGATGAGTGGAGAAATGCGAGGTGATTAGTATGTATGTTAAGATGGGACAACTTCCCCTTTCTTTGCGCTGACCCACGATGATAAGTAAATACGTTAACCCCTATACTGATTTTGGTTTTAAAAAACGGTTTTCACCAATCACGGTTTAAAATACACATCAAAACGCAGTAATTTTCCCGCAAAACTTTCACTGGGCCTGCCGCCAAGTGGGGGAGCGTAATCGGGACTTTTGATGACAACACGTCTGCCGGTTGCCGACAATGCCGCTTCAAATAACCGTTCTTTATCCAAATCTTCACCCACCAGTTCATGAAGAAGGGTCATGGATTTTTTACTTAATGCGGATTTTTTGCGTTTGGGTGGAAACATCGGGTCTAAATAAATGCAATCGGGCGCGGTGTCTAAGTGTTGCAACACCTCAATCGCATTGCCGTGGAGTAGGCGAGGGGGGGCTAATGCCAGCTTTTGCACCCAAGATTCATGGGTGAGACGTGCAAACGCATCAGCGATAAGTTGAGCCATAATCGGCGAACGCTCAATGCAGGTCATGTCATAACCCATCCGAAATAAACATAAACTGTCTTGCGCCCACCCTGTTGTAGCATCAACAACGGTTTTCGTTTTGCGGCCAATGGCTTGCGCAAACGCGCCTTCTTTGGGCGCGGGGTAGGAGCGTTGCTCACCACTACGCGGGGCAATGTCAATGGTTAAACCGCCTTTTTTGAGTAATTCACGGTCAAGTAGTTTTAAGGCTCCCTCACGCCACGTGAGAAAAAAAGGCGTGTCGCCAAAGGCAGGCGCTTGCGCGAGTGGAATCCCTAATTTTTCAGCGAGTGAGGCAAATTGCGCCATGTCGCCGTCACCTTCAAATAACACGGCAACTTGTGAATGCAACGCCAACATGAATCTACTCAGTGGAAACCGCTTCGTGTTGATTTTTGAGCGCGGCGTCTAGCGTGTGCCATGCAAGTGTGGCGCATTTGACGCGAGCGGGAAATTCACGCACGCCTGCTAAAACAGCCAATTTTCCGACCGCTTCCAAATTGATGTGTTCTTCTTTGCCGGTGGTCATTTCATGAAATGTGGTAAATAAGGCTTCGGCTTGTGCTTGCGTTTTGCCTTTGATAATTTCTGTCATCAGCGACACTGACGCTGTTGAAATCGCACAACCCGACCCTTGAAAACTTGCATCGGTAATTGTGTCACCGTCCAGTTTTAAAAAGAGGGTTAACTTATCGCCACAGAGGGGATTGAAACCGTCAACTTGTCTATCCGCATTGTCCATGACATGAAAATTGCGGGGATTTCGATTGTGATCAAAAATCACTTCTTGATAAAGCTCGCGTAAATCGTCAAACATTAGCCAAACATCTCAATTAAATGTTGAATACCTGAAATTAACACATCAATTTCAGCTTTCGTGTTATACATAGCAAAAGAAGCCCGCGCCGTGGCGGGCACTTGATAAAAATCCATCACAGGCATGGCGCAATGATGCCCCGCGCGAATAGCGATGCCGACACTGTCAAGCATCGTGCCAATATCGTGTGGGTGAATGCGCCCGAGCGTAAACGACAAAATCGCCCCTTTTTCTTTAGCTTCACCAATGATTTGCAGGCCGTCAATGTCTTTGGCTTTTTGCGTGGCGTAATCGAGCAACGAGGCTTCATAATCGGCAATCGCCTGCATACCAATGCTATTTAAATAATCAATGGCGGCGCCTAGACCAATAATTTCTGCAATGGCCGGCGTGCCCGCTTCAAATTTATACGGTAAGCTAGCATAGGTGCTTTTCTCAAAGCTAACGGTGCGAATCATATCACCGCCGCCTTGATANNGCATCGAGAAGGGCTTGTTTGCCGTATAAAACACCTACCCCCGATGGGCCGTAGAGCTTGTGACCAGAAAAAACGTAAAAATCACAATCGAGTTTTTGCACATCGACGGCCGTATGCGGAATGGCTTGGGCGCCATCGAGCATAACAGGAATGTGTTTTGCGTGCGCTAATTCAATGATTTTTTCAACAGGATTGAGCGTGCCCAGCGCATTGGACATATGCACAACGGACACCAATTTTGTTTTGGCGCTGAGTAATTGCGCAAACGCGTCCATGAGCAACTCACCGGCCATGTTCATGGGCGCCACTTTCAACACNNCTTTCAATACCGCGCCGGTTTGCTCGCAGAGCATTTGCCACGGCACAATGTTTGAGTGATGTTCCATGGCCGTAATCAGAATTTCATCACCGGCGTGAATATTCGCGCGGCCATACGTTTGCGCCACTAAGTTAATGGCTTCGGTGGCGCCGCGTACAAAAATGACTTCTTTGTCGCTGGCGGCGTTAATAAAGGTTTTGATTTTATGGCGGGCACTTTCCATTTGCTCCGTTGAGCGAACACTTAAGGTATGCACACCACGGTGGACGTTGGCATAATCGTGACGGTAGAGATTGACCATGCTATCAATGACCGCTTGAGGCTTTTGACAACTGGCCGCGTTATCCAAATAAACCAACGGTTTATTGCGAATTTTTTCGTTTAAAATCGGAAAATCAGCGCGAATTTGTTCAATAGGATAGGTCATTTTAACGCTCGGCTCCTTGAGGAAAACGGGCGAATAATTGCGTGAAAACGCAGTCATGTAAACTGGGCACGGCAATTTTATCCACCATTTCATTGGCAAAGGCAAACGTTAAAATATGTTTCGCCTGTGCCTCGTCAATACCGCGTGATTGCAAATAAAAAATCGCTTTTTCATCTAATTGCCCCACCGTCATGCCGTGGCTACATTTGACATCATCGGCATAAATTTCCAGTTGCGGCTTGGTGTCAATTTCTGCATCATTAGAGAGCAGTAAATTGCGATTATTCATCTGCGAGGCGGTGCGTTGCGCGTCTTTTGCGACAAGAATGCGTCCTTGAAAAACGCCGCGAGCGCGGTGATTTAAGATGCCTTTGTAATACTCATGGCTAGTGGCATCGGGTTTGAGGTGTTCAATACGGGTAAAATTATCCAAATGCTGCCGATGTTCACCCAGATACAAGCCATTTAATGTGCAGTGTGCGCCTGTATCGAGTTGCGCGACCACTTCACTACGCGCCAGGGCGCTACCCAATGCAAAACTGTGATGTGTAAAATGTGCGTTGCTGGCTT
>DPKY01000095.1 GCA_003542275.1 Methylococcaceae bacterium
GTTTCATGCTGGAATCGCGGCGATGATGCCTTTGAAATTCAAGTGGGTGAGCGCATTGCGCAAATGGTGTTTGTGCCAGTGGTTCAGGTGCAATTTGAGCAAGTGAGTGAATTTGATGCCAGTCATCGTGGTGAAGGCGGCTTTGGTCACACAGGTCGCCACTAATTTTCGTGATAACGTGTTAGAATAAGCCCATTCAAGCCTTTAATTTCAACGGATTTTTAATGACAGATTATACATTAACCCATCTAAAACAACTCGAAGCTGAAAGCATTCATATCATTCGTGAAGTGGCTGCTGAATTTGAAAAGCCTGTCATGCTGTATTCGATTGGTAAAGATTCGGCGGTCATGTTGCATTTAACCATGAAAGCCTTTTATCCAGCGCGTCCGCCGTTTCCTATGATGCACGTTGATACGACATGGAAGTTCAAAGAAATGATTGAATTTCGTGACAAAATGGTCAACGAGTTGGGCTTAGATTTAATCGTGCACGTCAATCAAGAAGGGGTGGACATGAATATCAGCCCGTTTGTGCATGGCAGTAAAAAACACACGGACGTGATGAAAACAGACGGCCTCAAGCAAGCGCTCAACAAATATCAATTTGATGCCGCATTTGGCGGGGCGCGTCGTGACGAGGAAAAATCCCGTGCGAAAGAGCGTGTGTATTCTTTTCGTGATAAAAATCACCGCTGGGATCCGAAAAATCAACGTCCTGAGCTTTGGAATATCTACAACGGCAGAATTGACAAAGGCGAGAGTATTCGCGTTTTTCCGCTGTCTAATTGGACGGAGCTGGACATTTGGCAATATATCCATTTAGAAAACATCCCAATCGTCCCGCTGTATTTTGCTAAGGAGCGTCCTGTTGTTGAACGTGAGGGGATGCTGATTATGGTTGACGATGAGCGTATGCCCATTGGCGAGCATGAAAAAGTGGAAATGAAAAAAGTGCGTTTTCGCACGCTGGGTTGCTATCCCTTAACAGGGGCGGTGGAATCTGAGGCGACAACATTGCCCGAAATTATTCAAGAAATGCTTTTAACCACCACGTCAGAGCGTCAAGGCCGTTTAATTGATCACGATCAAGCCGGCTCGATGGAGCAGAAAAAACGCGAAGGGTATTTTTAACTTTCACATAACATTGCTATTTTTAGAGAATAATTCATGTCCCACCAATCCGATTTAATCAGTACCGATATTAACGCCTATTTAGCGCAACACGAGCGCAAAGAACTCGTGCGTTTTCTCACGTGTGGCAACGTCGATGACGGTAAAAGTACGCTTATTGGCCGACTTTTACATGATTCTAAAATGATCTACGAAGATCAACTCGCTGCTGTGCAAGCTGATAGCGTGAAATCAGGCACGACTGGCGCGGGGAAAATGGATTTAGCACTACTGGTTGATGGCCTGCAAGCAGAGCGTGAGCAGGGCATCACCATTGACGTGGCCTATCGTTATTTTTCGACGTCTACACGAAAATTTATTATCGCCGACACGCCCGGACATGAGCAGTACACACGCAACATGGCCACAGGCGCGTCAACCTGCGACCTTGCCATTATTTTGATTGATGCGCGTTATGGCGTGCAAACGCAAACAAAACGTCACAGTTTTATTGCCTCGCTACTAGGGATTGCACACATTGTCGTGGCCATTAACAAAATGGACTTAGTGGATTACAGCGAAGCGACATTTAATCAAATCAAAGCCGATTATTTAGCATTTGTGACCACACTGGATTTGCACGATATTCGTTTTATTCCCATGTCTGCACTAGACGGCGATAATGTGGTCAACGCCAGCGACAAGATGCCTTGGTTTGACGGGAAACCGCTCATGGAAACGCTCAATACCATTGAAATTGCCAACGACCGTAATTTTGATGATGCCCGTTTTCCTGTGCAATATGTCAATCGTCCCAATTTAGATTTTCGCGGCTTTTGTGGCACCGTTGCCGCCGGTATTTTCAGAAAAGGCGACACGGTCACGGCGCTTCCTTCTGGTAAATCGAGCACCATTAAATCGATTGTGACCTATGATGGTGAGCTTGAGCAAGCCTTTGCGCCAATGGCGGTGACATTAACGCTCAATGATGAAATTGATGTCAGTCGCGGCGATACACTCATTGGCAATCAGCGCGTTTCACCGATTGTTGCAGATAAATTTCAAGCCAACATTGTTTGGATGGCTGAGCAAGCGCTCAGTGTGGGGAAACAGTATATTCTCAAATTAGCCACGCGGAGTGTGTCGGGGGCGGTATCCTTTATTGACCACCGTATTGATGTCAATACGCTTGAGCATCATGACGCCAATGCGTTGCAGTTAAATGAGATTGGTGTCTGCCACTTTTCAGTGAATGCACCGGTGGTGTTTGATGCGTATAAAACACACAAAGGCACGGGCTCTTTTATTATTATTGACCGTTTAACCAATAGCACCGTTGGCGCCGGTATGATTATTGGTAGCGGTGATAAGGTCAACACAACCCCCGTGAGTGCGCAAGAGCGGGCGGCGCGATTTAGCCAAGTGGCGACAGCCATTAACTTAACAGGTGAAAAAAGCCTAGAAATTGCCTATTTGCTTGAGCGTCGCTTATTTGATAATGGACACGCGTGCACGATTTTAGAAACGGCCAATCATGTGCTCATTGACGCCATCAATCAAGCGGGTTTAATTGCGATTTGTGTGAATACCAATAAAGGCTTTACGCCACATCATTTTGACGTGGATACCCAAAGTCTTGACGCTATTTGCAGCGTATTAAAAATGCAGAACGTGATTTATTAACCATGCAACGCTACGAAACGGCGCTTTTTATTTTTCGCCGAGATTTACGCCTCGTCGATAATACGGCGCTCAACGAAGCGCTACGCACCTCGCGCCGCGTCATTGTGTGTTTTATTTTTGACCCACGTCAAATTGAAGCGCACGCGTATCAAAGCCAAGTAGCATTGCATTTTCTGATACAGTCGCTTGACGATTTAGCAACGCAATGCGCCGCATTGGGGGCGAATCTAGCGTTTTTTGCCGGATTGCCCGTTGACGTGATTGAAACACTGCATCGAGAACATTCTCTTGATGCTGTGTTTTTTAATCGGGATTATACGCCGTTTAGTCGTGAGCGCGACAGTGACATTGCTCAACTTTGCCATGCTTTGCACATTGATTTGATGGTCACCGCCGACGCGCTGTTAAATGAACCCGAGCACGCCATGAAAAGTGATGGGCGGCCTTACAAAGTGTTTACCGCTTTCTACAATCATGCCAGGCAGAGAAATGTTGCGTTGCCACGTCCCTTAGACAAGGGGGCGTGGTTAGCCGTTGCGTCGACGGTAAATCTGGACACGGTGGCGAAAACAGCGCTTGCGCCCAAACCAATCATAACGGGCGGTCGCACACACGCCTTGGTGCAACTCGCCAAAGTGAGCGCGTGCGCTGATTATGCGCAGACACGCGACTTTCCCGCGTTGCAGCGTACCAGTTATTTATCGGCGCATTTAAAATTTGGCACGCTTTCTGTGCGTGAGATTTTCTACCACATTGCCAATACACTAGGTATCGAGCATCCATTGCTACGTCAGTTATACTGGCGTGATTTTTTAACGCATATCGCCTATCATTTTCCCTATGTCTTTGGGCACGCTTTCATCGACAAATTTGATCAACTGCCTTGGGAAAATAAGTCTGATTATTTTCAGGCATGGACGCAAGGCAAAACGGGATTTCCTATTGTAGACGCGGGAATGCGGGAATTAAACGCAACGGGTTTTATGCACAACCGAGTACGCATGATTGTTGCCTCGTTTTTAACAAAAGATTTGCGGATTAGCTGGCGGTGGGGAGAGCGTTATTTTGCGCAACACTTAGTGGATTATGACCCTTGTTTAAACAATGGTAATTGGCAATGGGCCGCCTCAACGGGCTGTGATGCCCAGCCGTATTTTCGTATTTTCAATCCGTGGCTTCAGCAACAAAAAGTTGATGCCAATGGCGAGTACATTTATCGCTGGTTACCCGAATTGCGTGGTGTTCCTATTAAAACGATTCATCAATGGGATAAAAAGCACACGGGGACACAGTACCCAGCGCCCCTGGTTGACCATGCAAAAGAAACACACATAACCAAAGCCATGTTTAAACTGGCAGAACACTAATTTTTATTTTTACATTTGATATTTCAGAGCTAACATGACAGACGTACACGATACCCAACACGATGAACAAGAGCAAATTCGCCAGCGCCGTGAAAAATTAACCGCTTTACGCGAAGAAGCCATTGCGTTTCCCACTGATTTTAGACGTGATGTTGTGGTTGCAGAGTTACTCGCAAAATACGGTGAAATGTCTAAAGAAGCCCTTGATGAAGCGCATTTGCGTGTCAAAGTGGCCGGACGCATGATGACGCGCCGCATTATGGGGAAAGCGAGTTTTAGCCATTTGCAAGATATGTCAGGTCAGATGCAACTTTACGTTGCGCGTGACAATTTACCTGAAGGCGTTTACAACGACCAGTTTAAAAAATGGGATATTGGTGACATTTTAGGGGCAGAGGGCGTCTTGTTTAAAACCCAAACCGGTGAATTAAGCGTAAAGGTCGATACGATTCGCTTACTCACAAAAGCGTTGCGTCCCTTGCCTGAAAAGTTTCATGGCATTGCCGATCAAGAAATTAAATATCGCCAACGTTATTTAGACTTAATTATGAGTCAGCAATCACGCGATACGTTTTTAATCCGCTCAAAAATTGTCGCCTACATTCGCCACTTTCTCACGCAACGCGCGTTTTTGGAAGTGGAAACGCCAATGATGCAAGTGATTCCCGGTGGTGCAACGGCGCGACCTTTTACCACCCATCACAATGCGCTGGATATGAAGATGTACCTGCGCATCGCACCCGAACTGTATTTGAAACGCCTGGTCGTGGGCGGATTCGAGAGGGTGTTCGAGATCAACCGTAAC
>DPKY01000274.1 GCA_003542275.1 Methylococcaceae bacterium
ATTGCGTATCACCGCATACAAGGCATCATTGAGTAGCAATCCCGACAGCACAGCGGACATGGGCGTGGGGCCTTGAGAATGGGCATCGGGCAACCAATTATGCAACGGCACCAGCCCCATTTTTGTACCGTATCCAATGAGCAAAAACACAAAAGCAATTTCTAAAATATCTGGATTAAGTAATGCAGCGTGTTCGTGGAGTACCGACCAAAGCAAGGCGTTTTCCCCCTCGCCCACCTGTGACGCCGCGTAGTAGAGCAGTACCGTGCCAAATAAGGCTTGCGCGATACCTACGCCACATAAAATAAAATATTTCCATGCCGCTTCAATGGCTTCGGGCGTGCGATATAAACTCACCAGCATCACCGTTGCCAGCGTTGCGCCTTCCATCGCCACCCACATAATGCCCAAATTATTCGTTGTTAGCACAAGGTACATGGCTAACATGAAGCCTTGATACATTGAATAATACAGCTTTAATTGTCGATCTGAGAGTTTGCCTAGCGCAATTTCATTCGCTAAATAAGGCGCTGAAAACAGCGACGTGGTAAACCCTACAAACGCTGTTAACACAATCAAATACACATTAAACGCATCAATTAAAAATGCTTGATGGCTTGATATTAGCGTACCACGATGAAAGACCTCGCCAGCGAGTATCACCGTAAGCAGTAAACTCACACCACTCATTTGCGTGTTCCACTTGCCCACGACCTCTTTATGTCCGCACAAGGCAAAAAAGACAACACCCATGCCAGAGAGTAACAACAGCGCGTAAACGGGAATCATCTGTCCACCTCATGTAATCTGTTGAGTAAATCCACATCAAGTGAATCAATACTTGTGCGAATATGTAAAAAGAAAATGCCAAATAAAATCACCGCAACCAGCACGTCAAAGGCTACGCCCAATTCCACTACCATAGGCATACCATGCGTTGCCACAATCGCGGCAAAAAATAAGCCGTTTTCAATAGACATAAAGCCCACGACGTGCGCCACGGCTTGACGGTGTGAAATCATCAGCAATAGACCAAGAAACACCACCGATAAACTCACCGCCAGCGCATTGAGCATAATCATTGATGAGCCGTGAATAATGGGCCCTAGCACATAATAGCTAAACACCATTAAACTCGCGCCAACAAGCATCAGTGCAGTGTTATTTTTTAGCGCCTCCACATCACGGTGCATATTCATCTCGAGCACCTGTTTTTGAAGCATCCACGGAATGAAAATCACTTTGAGTGAAAACGTCAATGCCGCTGAAATCAATAAATGCGGATTCCCTAAACTGTACGCACAAAGCCCTGTCGCCAGCGTCAGCAGAAAGCCTTGCAGCGCAAAAACGAAAATCAACCGAAGTAAACGCCCCTGCGCGAGCATAAGAAAAGACATCAACCCGACGAGCGCTGAGAGGGATAAAATGGCTTGTGTATAAAAGTCTTGTGATGCAATGTTCATCGCGTTGACTCCAAAATAATGTGACTGAGCATCCCCAGCAATCCCAATAAATAGGCAAATCCCAAGTATTCCTGCACACGAAATAAGCGCATTTTTGCCACCATCGTTTCAGCTAGCGCTAACATCACACACAGCGCCAGCAGTTTGCCTAAAATAGCCAGCAAGCCCATGCCAAGCGAGGTCAGCGTCAACGCTTCAGCCATCCCCCAAGGAAAGAAAATATTGGCAATCAACACGCCATAAAGCATCAGTTTTAAGGCGCTCGCCCACTCGATAAGTGCTAAATGTCGACCGCTGTATTCCAAAATCATGGCCTCATGAATCATGGTCAGCTCTAAATGGGTGCTGGGATTATCAACAGGAATGCGCCCCGTTTCAGCCACCGTTACTAAAACGAGTGCAAATAGCGCGAAGACAAAAGAAGGGCGCAAAATTAAACCTTCACGCAGAACGTGTTCAATGGCTTCGGATAAATTGGTTGTCGAGGCGGTCATCGTCAAGGTAAAAATGGCCATCAACATTGCAGGCTCCGCCAAAGAAGAAATGGTCATCTCACGCGAAGCGCCCATGCCGCCAAATGCCGTGCCGACATCAAGCGCCGCTAACACCAAAAAAAACCGTGCAAAAGCAAAAAAACCGACCAGCACCATGACATCCGCTTCCGCCGCGCTGGGCAAATCCACCGCAATCAACGGCACAACGGACGCTGCCAACACCATGGCGATAAAAATCAGATAAGGCGCCACGCTAAAAAGCCATGACGCCTCTTGCGATATAACCGGGTGTTTGCGTGTTAATTTAACTAAATTGCGATACGGCTGAAAAAGTGAAGGGGCGCGGCGATTTTGCAACACGCATTTACACGCTTTCAAAAAGCCCGTCAGCAGTGGCGCAAGCGCGACAAATAAAATTGTCTGAAATATTGCTATTAACCAATTCATTAGCTCACCACCCATAAAAGTAAAAGTAACGTCGCCAGTGAATAGCCAATATAGGTGCGAATATTACCTGTTTGAATTCGACCGACTTGTTTAGCG
>DPKY01000202.1 GCA_003542275.1 Methylococcaceae bacterium
CACTAATGGTGATGGTCATGTACTGCTGCCTTGATCAATACGCTTTAGCGCTAAATCAACAGAAAAGCAGATATACGGCTCATTAGCAAAACGTTGTTTTAAATTCACTAACGATTGCATAGAAAGTTCTGTGCCAACTTCACTCAGTAAATCCACCGCCGTTGCGCAGACGTTTACTTCCTCGTCTTTTTCAATCACGCTAATTAGCCATTGTTCGACGTGCTCATGACGCAGTGATTCTAAAATGTTAATAGTGAAAATACGCACATCCGCATCACTATCGCTCAGTAAACGGCTAATAATAGGCCCTACATCATCGGGAATGGCTTTTAACACTTCAATCGCCTCATTGCGCAGCGACGCGTCATCACTGCGCAAACACACGACTAGCGCATCCATAGCCACGGTATCGGCAAGCTGGGCAAGTGTACTTAAAATAGCAGTACGCACACTCAAATTCTCTTCTTGCGTTAAGCGCGTTGCTAGCACCTCACTGGCCTGGGGAAAATACATTAAATCGCGCACGGCCCAACGTCTTGTCGTAGGGTTATCGCTACTGAGCGCTTCGCAAAGCCCATGAAAATCCCGCTCGATGTGGCGTTCATCGCCACTGACAGCTTGAGGGATAGCTTGTTTAACAAAACCCATCGTATTTACCCCTTACTTTATCCAAGCTAAAATTTGTTTTGTAATTCTATCCGCAGGCAATACAACGCTCGCGCCGCCTTTAGCAATTAACTCCGCAGGCATACCAAACACCACGCAAGAAGCTTCACTCTCTGCAATCGTGCGCCCGCCACATTTTTTAATTTGTGAAAACGCCTCTGAACCGTCATTGCCCATGCCAGTGAGCATGACCGCCACAATATGCGAGGCATCGTAATGCTCAAGCACTGAGCGTCCGAGCAACTCCACTGACGGATGCCATAAAAACTGGCTATTTTCGGGTTTGGGGATAATAGTCGGTTTACCCCCACGTTGCGCCACAACCATATCTGCCCCCCCTTTGCCAATGTAAATAAATCCGGGTTCAATGGCTGTTGGGCGGCTGGCTTCCACTACTTGCAATTCACATAAATCGTTCATGCGATTAGCAAAAGGCAAGGTAAAACTGGCGGGCATATGCTGCGCGACTAAAATAGGGTATGGAAAACTCGCGGGGAAAAGTGGCAAAATATCTTCAAGGGTGCGTGGTCCGCCCGTGGAAACACCAATAATCACAATCCCTTTGCTCACACCGCTACGACGAATAAGCGGTGTGGGTTGAATTTCGCTTATTTTTTTTACTGGTGTGGTATTAACGACTTTTTCCACTCTAGGTAAATGCTTAATACGTGCTTTTGCCGCCATACGTACTTTACGCACTAATTCCGTGCGAATATCTCCAATGGACAGCGAAATAGTGCCACTGGGCTTGGCAACATAATCCACCGCGCCTAGCGCTAATGCTTCAAATGTTGCTAGCGCTCCCTTTTCTGTGAGCGAAGACACCATCACAACCGGTACAGAACGCTCTGCCATAATCAAAGATAGCGCAGATAACCCATCCATTTCAGGCATATTGATGTCTAGGGTCACCACATCGGGCTGAAAAGTGATATTTTCTTCCACAGCCTCTTTGCCATTACGCGCAAAATGGATATCAAAATCGCCTTCCTCTATAAAAAAAGAACTTAATTGACGTCGCATCAAAGCGGAATCATCTACAATCAATAATTTAATCATTTGCAACTCTCTCTACTCGACTACATAACTAATGAAACAACTTAGGCAAACCCCTGCAATCCTTCACGGTCTTTTGACTCTAACAAATGAGCGGGATTGATCAACAAAATCAATCGCTTTTGCTTTTCTAAATTCGCCACGCGTGAGATTAAATTGACTTGACTGCTTGATAAATGGGGCGCGGGGGTAATGACGCCACGCGGAATTTTAAGCACTTCCGCTACGGAATCTACAATAAACCCTGTACGCATCCCATCAAACAAAAACACCATAATGCGCTGTTGTTCACAACGCGCTAAACTTTGTAAACCTAGACGCCGACGCTGGTCAATAACCGGCAATACCGCGCCGCGTAAATTGATTACACCTTCCACAAAGGCTGGCGACTTGGGAACATGGGTTAATTCGTCGGGTACGCGCAAAATCTCCTGCACGCTTTCAATAGGCACGCCGTACTCTTCACTACCGAGGCGAAACACCACCATTTGCTCATCGTCTTCAATCATTACTCTATCACTGTTTTCCATCTCTTCATCCTGCCCATTTTCAACCGCATTCAACGCCTCTTTGACGGCGTGATGACGAAACATATTGTCCGCTGAAATAATCGATACGAGGCGCTTACCGTCATTTAATCGACAAATTTCATTGATGTCAGATAGGATACCATCACTTGCCAACATAGCGGGCGTTGCGCTTACATCCTTTTTAGGGACACGCAACACTTCATTCACGCTATCCATCACCACGCCCACCGCCGCATTCCCCGTGGACACGACAACAATCCGACTACGTTCATCAACCTCCTGAAAAGGCAAGCCAAATAATCGCCGCAAACTCACCAGCGGCAACATACGCTGACGCAGCGTCATCACCCCTAAAACGTGCGAATCACTATGAGGGACATGAATAATTTGCTCGGGAATTTGCACAATTTCTTGCACATCTTGAATATCAATGGCGTATTCCTGATCAGCCACGCTAAAACTCACCAAATGCAACTCATCATTAAAACTATCTTCTGCATTGTCGTCTTGATTGAGCAAATTGCGCATCGCCGCTGTATTGGTCGACGCACGGGCAATATCGGCAAATTCATGTTCGATAAGTTTGGCAAAATCAACAATCAT
>DPKY01000138.1 GCA_003542275.1 Methylococcaceae bacterium
ATGCACACGTCCCAGTTGTGCAAGCAGGGCATCATCAAACGATTGTATTCCAATGGACAAACGGTTAATGCCTATGGCGCGAAATTCGGCAAATTTTGCTTGTTCAAATGTACCTGGATTGGCCTCGAGGGTAATTTCAATATCAGATGAAAAAACAAGCTGCTGTTGAACCCCACTCAGTAAATTATCTAAAGCACGCGGTGAAAACAAACTGGGCGTGCCGCCACCAATGAAAAGGCTCTCAAGCGGGCGCTTGATGTGATAACGCTCGACATCACGCGCTAAATCAGCGAGTAAACAATCAACGTATTGTTGTTCGGGAAGCGTCTGCTTGAGTGCGTGTGAATTAAAATCACAATAGGGGCATTTTTTTAAACACCACGGAATATGAATGTATAAACTAAGTGGCAACAAGGACAAATGAGTGAGGTTAGGTTTAGAATAAGGGCGAGTGTAACACAAAATGACGGAGGGGGTTTATGCGCTTATTGCTGGTTGAAGACGATGAAATTTTAGGTGATGGCCTTGTGGCAGGACTGACCATGGAAGGGTATGCGGTAGACTGGCTCACCAATGGTAAATTGGCTGATGAAGCGCTACAGGTTAATAGCTATGAATTGGTTGTGCTGGATTTGAATTTGCCCGATATGGACGGTATTAGCATTCTGCGGGCATTGCGGGCGCGTAAAAATGAAACGCCCGTTTTAGTGCTCACGGCAAAAGATACCATTCCTGACCGTATTTTAGGCCTAGACAGTGGCGCAGATGATTTTGTGATTAAACCGTTTGATTTAAATGAAGTGTGTGCGCGTTTGCGAGCGCTTGCAAGACGCAATGAAGGGCGTAGCGCTCCCACCATTGAACACGCGGGGATTNNATTATGCTTGACCCCGCCTCGCATCATGTAACGTTTCAAGGGGAAAAAGTGGATTTATCCCAAAAAGAATTTGAAATTTTGAGTTTTTTGATGAGCAATATCGGGCGAGTCATTTCTCGGGCGCGGCTTGAAGAGAGTTTATATTCGTGGAATTCAGATGTTGAGAGCAATACGGTGGAGGTACATATTCATCATTTACGCAAAAAACTTGATGCGTCGGTGATTCGCACGGTGCGTGGGGTGGGCTACATTATTGATGCGGAGGAAGAGGGATGAATTATTCGTTGCGGCGCGTTTTGTTATTGAGTTTGCTGAGTGCATCGATGTGCATTTGGGGCGTGACAGCGTTTTTTACTTATGAAGTCACGCGCGACGAGGTGGCGAGTTTATTTGATGCAGAGCTTGCGCAATCCGCAAAAGTGTTACATAGCTTTATTGAAAGCCTGCTCAAAGAAGGTTCCTTGTCTGCCCATTGGATGCAAACGCAAAATGATGAGCAGCTGCATATTTATTCTCTCAAACATAAAACCAATAAAAATCGTGCGTTTCAACTGCTTGCGGATGAAGAGAATAATCTGCTACGCACCGATACCTTGCCTAGCAGTTTAATACGCAGTTGGGACGAGAAAAATATTGATGACCAACTGTGGAGTGTCTTTGATGATCTGTTGCAAGAAAGTGCATTAGGGCACAAATACGAGCGAAAAATTGCCTTTCAACTCTGGTCAAAAACCAACGGCGTGGTGCTTCATTCAGACAGTGCGCCACTTTTTTCGCTGTCTTCGGCAGATCATGGCTTTAGTGAAACCACCATTGATGGGCACGTTTGGTATGTGTTTAGCATAGCGAGTTCAAATGGGGAATATATTGTCCACGTTGGGCAAAAAGAAGAAATTCGTGCGCAATTAACCGATGAAATTTCATTGCAGTTGGTAACCCAATTTTTAGTGGGATTACCTATTTTGGGTTTGGTGATTTGGTTTATTGTCGGTCATGCACTCGCTCCGCTCAATCGCCTTGAAATTGCGTTGTCGCGCCGCGAAGCGAGTTATTTAAAGCCTTTGTCCATTAAAAAATTGCCCAATGAAATTGTACCCATTGTGCATGAAATCAACACCTTGTTTGCTCAACTCGAGCAAGCTTTTGAGCACGAGCGGCAATTTACCGCTGATGCAGCCCATGAATTGCGCACACCGCTAGCAGGGCTACTCACGCAGGCGCAGGTGGCGATGCGCACAGCCGATGACACCGTGCGCAATCAAGCGCTCAAACGCATTGAACAAGCTGTGCATCGCATGACCTATTTGGTGCAACAATTACTCACATTCTCGCGTATTGATTCCAATACCGAGTATTTGGCTAAAGCCAGTACGCAAATTGACCGCGAAATTGTACAAGTGATTACTGAACTCGACGCTGAAGCGTATAAGAAACGCATTCACGTTGAATTTATTGAAGAAAATGTCGTGCCGATTATGACCAATACTTTGCTTATCAATATATTGATTCGCAATATTATCGATAACGCCATCAAATACACGCCGCAACGCGGGGATATACGCGTGAGTTTACTGGGTACGCAAACCCAATTATGCTTTTGTGTGGAAGATTCTGGCCCTGGCATTGCGCCTGAAGAGTACGAAAATTCACTTAAGCGTTTTCATCGCTGCGTGGAAACAGCGCACACCGCACAGGGGACGGGGCTGGGCTTTTCCATTGTGCAGCGTATTGCAGGGATTCATAATGCAGAGCTATCGCTCAGTGAATCTGACTTGGGCGGACTCAAGGTAAAAGTATCTTTTAATTTACCTAAAACAGCTCCCGAGAAAAAACGCGGGCGGAAGTTGATGTTTTTTAATAGTTAATTTGATATGAGTAGCCAGTTAAGCTACTCACACTCGAGTCCTG
>DPKY01000167.1 GCA_003542275.1 Methylococcaceae bacterium
TACCCAATGAGTACAACAGGCAGATTGCAACGGATTAAGCTCAAAGGTTTCAAGTCGATTAAGAAAATGGATTTAGAACTTGCGCCGCTCAATATCTTGATTGGCTCAAATGGCGCGGGAAAATCCAACTTCATTGGCTTTTTTAAGTTTATGAATAAACTGTTAGATAAAGAGTTGCAGTTATACGTCCGTTCACAACTTAATGGCGCAGATAGAACACTTTACTTTGGGCGTAAAATTACTGAGAAACTCGAATCACTAGAAAGTAAACAATGACCGAAGACCAACTCGAACAAGAAGCCCTAGGCTGGCTGGACTCCGTGGGCTACACGCCACTCAACGCCCGTGACCTAGACCACCTCGACCCACGCCTAGAGCGCACCAGCACGCGTGAGGTATTGTTGGTGGCCGAGCTTCGCGCGGCGATTGACCGACTCAATCCCGCTGTGCCCGCCACGGCGCGAGAGGACGCACTCAAGCAAGTGCTAGACGCGGGTGGGCCAGCCTTATTGTCGGCCAATAAGGCATTTCACAAGTTGTTGGTCAACGGTGTGCCGGTGCAGTACCAAAAAGACGGCGACACACGCGGCGATTTTGTTCGGTTGATTGACTGGCATGACGCCAGCTGCAACACTTGGTTGGCGGTTCAGCAATTTACCATCAAAGGGCCGCGCCACACGCGCAGGCCCGACATTATTTTGTTCATCAACGGCTTGCCGCTGGTGCTAATGGAACTCAAGAATCCGGCCGATGTGAATGCCGATATTTGGAAAGCCTACAACCAAATACAAACCTACAAAGCGCAAATTGCCGATGTGTTTACCTACAACGCGCTGTTGGTGATTTCTGATGGCACCGATGCACGGATGGGTTCGTTGTCGGCCAATACGGAGCGCTTTATGCAGTGGCGCACGATTGACGGCATAACGCTAGACCCACTGGGCAACTTTCATGAGCTAGAAACCATGGTGCGTGGTGTGTTGGCGCCAGCGTATTTGCTGGACTACCTGCGCTTTTTTGTGTTGTTTGAAGACGATGGCCAGTTAGTGAAAAAGGTGGCGAGTTATCACCAGTTTCATGCGGTGCGGGCGGCTATCGCGCAAGTGGTACAGGCATCAAGTACGCAAGACGCACAGCACCGAGGCAAAGGCGGTGTGGTATGGCACACGCAGGGCAGTGGTAAGAGCATTACTATGACGTGCTTTGCCGCGCGGGTGATGCAAGAGCCTAAGCTAGAAAACCCCACGATTGTAGTGATTACCGACCGTAACGATTTAGACGGCCAGTTGTTGGGCGTGTTTAGCCTGAGCCAAGACTTGCTGCGCGAAGAGCCACAGCAAGCCACGACGCGCCAAAGGTTGCGTGAGCTACTTAGGAACCGACCTGCTGGGGGGATTATTTTTGCCACGATTCAAAAGTTCATGCCAGGCGAAGACGAAGACGTGTTTCCCACGCTCTCCGATCGCCGTAATATCGTGGTGATTGCCGATGAAGCACATCGCACACAGTATGGGTTTGCCGCGAAACTGAAAATCAAAGCGGGGGCTGCGTTTTATCAAGCAGGCTACGCCCAGCACTTGCGTGATGCGTTACCTAACGCCACGTTTGTGGCGTAGACGGGGACACCTGTGAGTAGCACCGACCGCGATACGCGCTCGGTCTTTGGCGAATATGTTCATGTTTATGATATGCAGCAAGCGCAAGAAGACGGCGCAACGGTGGCTATTTTTTATGAAAGTCGGTTGGCTAAACTGGGCTTGAACGCGGCGGAGTTAGGCCATTTAGACGAGGAAGTGGATGAGCTAACTGAAGACGAAGAAGAAAGCGAGCAAGCCAAGCTCAAAAGCCGCTGGGCCGCGCTAGAAAAAATCGTGGGAGCAGAGCCGCGAGTGGCCAAGGTGGCCACTGATTTGGTGGCGCACTTTGAAAACCGCAACACCACGCAAGATGGCAAAGCCATGGTAGTAGCGATGAGCCGCGAGATTTGCGTTCACCTGTATGATGCAATCATCAAGCTCAAGCCCGAGTGGCATAGCGACAATCCCGAAAAAGGCGCAATTAAAATTGTGATGACGGGCAGCGCAAGCGACAAGGCTTTGCTGCGCCCACACATTTACAGCAGCCAAGTGAAGAAGCGTTTGGAAAAACGCTTCAAAGATCCCAAGGATGAGCTCAAACTGGTGATCGTGCGCGATATGTGGCTCACGGGTTTTGATGCGCCTTGCGTGCACACCTTGTATGTGGATAAGCCCATGAAGGGGCACAACCTCATGCAAGCCATTGCGCGTGTGAACCGTGTGTTCAAAGACAAGCAGGGCGGCTTGGTGGTGGACTATATCGGCATTGGTGAAAACCTTAAAACAGCAATGAAGGAATACACCGCCAGCAAAGGCCGTGGAAAACCCACAGTCGATGTGAGAGAGGCGCTGGCCGTGTTGCTAGAAAAAATCGATGTGCTGCGTGCCATGTTGCATGGCTTTGACTATTCCGACTATTTAACAGGAGGTTACAAAACATTAGCGGGAGCAGCCAACCATGTGCTGGGTATCAAAGGTGACGAAGAGCGCGATGGCAAAAAACGTTTTGCCAATCAAACGCTAGCCATGAGCCACGCCTACAGTCTATGCTGCACTTTAGAAGAAGCAAAAGGCTTGCGTGACGAGGTGGCTTTTATGCAGGCCGTGAAAGTGATTTTGACTAAGCGCGAGGCCAGCGGCCAGCGCAAGGCTAATGAAGAGCGTGATCTGGCGATTCGACAAATCATTAGCTCGGCGGTGGTGTCGGGCGAGGTGGTAGACATCTTTGCCGCCGTAGGTTTAGACAAACCCAACATTGGGTTGCTCGATGATGACTTTTTAGCGCAAGTTCGCAACCTGCCCGAGAAAAACTTGGCAGTGGAGCTGCTAGAGCGTTTGCTGCAAGGTGAAATCAAAAGCCGCTTTGCCAGCAACGTGGTGCAGGACAAAAAGTTCAGCGATATGTTGGCCGGTGTGATTCAGCGCTACCAAAACCGAAACATTGAAACCGCACAGGTCATGGAAGAGCTGATCGCCATGGCCAAGAAGTTTCGCGAAGCCGCTAACCGTGGCGACCAGTTGGGCTTGCGTGAAGACGAGGTGAAGTTTTACGATGCGCTGGCCAACAACGAATCAGCCGTGCGCGAGCTACAAGACGAAATCCTCAAAAAGATTGCTCAAGAGCTGACGCAAAACCTGCGCGATAACTTGACGGTTGATTGGTCAGAGCGCGAGAGCGTGCGAGCCAAGTTGCGCTTGATGGTAAAAAGGATTTTGAAAAAATATAAATACCCACCGGATCACACTGACAACGCCGTGCAACTGGTATTAGAACAAGCGCACGCACTGGGTGAAGAATGGAGTGTATAAAATCACTATCTTAAATTTCAAATAAAATATCCAGCATTTCCATGAGGGTTGTCACGCCATAAATGGTCAAACCTGGAATGTTGTTTTTGGGGGCATTGGCTTTGGGGATCACGGCTTTTTTGAAGCCATGTTTGGCGGCATCGTTTAAACGCGCATGGCCGTTTGCAACGGGGCGAATTTCACCATTGAGTCCTAATTCACCAAAGAAAAAAGCCTCTTGCGCCACGACTTTATTGCGTAAACTTGACACAATACACGCCACAATCGCTAAATCAGAGCTGGTTTCACTCACGCGAATACCGCCCACCACGTTAGCATAAATTTCATCAGTTGCTGTAGAGAGTCCGCCGTGGCGTGAAAGAATGGCAAGTAACATCGCTAGACGGTTTTGATCAAACCCGACGGCTAATCGACGCGGGTTGCCGTATTGGCAATCGGTGACTAAGGCTTGAATTTCAACCAGTAGCGGACGTGTGCCTTCCCAAAGCACGGTCACCACACTTCCCGATGACGGCGTTTCGGCGCGATTTAAAAACATCGCAGAAGGATTTTTGACTTCTTTTAAGCCTGACCCCTCCATGGCAAAAAAACCCAATTCACCGACGCTGCCAAACCGATTTTTATCTGCACGCAAAACGCGATAGCGTGCATCTTCAGTGGAGGCGAGCATGACTTGTGTGTCGACAATATGGCTCAGTGTCATCGGGCCAGCAAGCGAATGGTCTTTGGTGACATGACCCACCATGAAAATGGACACATTGTGTTGCTTGGCGTATTGCGTTAAATAACTGGCCGACTCGCGCACTTGCGAAACACTGCCCGCTGCTGATTCACAATGCGGCGCATACATAACTTGAATGGAATCAATGACAAGGATTTGCGGTGAAGCCTCGTTTAAGACATCGCAAATGCATTCAACGGCCGTTTCGGCGAGCATGAAAATGTTGTCAGCAGGTAATTTCAAACGGTTTGCGCGTTCGGCAATTTGCTGCAGTGACTCCTCGCCTGACACATACAAAACCCCAATACCCCGCGCCGCAATGTTTGCAATGGCTTGAAGTAATAACGTACTCTTTCCCGCACCCGGCGCCCCGCCAATTAACACCACACTGCCGCGCACAATGCCTCCGCCTAAAACGCGATCAAATTCGCAAATACCGCTGGAAATACGCTCAGCTTGTGATAAATTGACCTCTGATAGACGTTTTACCTCAGAGCGATTGCCAGCGTAACCGCTGCTTGATAGGTGTTTTTCTTGGGCGGTGGGGGCGAGGCGGACCTCTTTAATCGTGTTCCATTCACCGCAACTCGCACATTGTCCATTCCAGCGTGGATAATCCGCGCCACATTGATCGCAGACGAAAGTGGTTTTTGTTTTTTTACTCATTGGGGGGAATTCGTTGGATTAAGCGTATTTTTAACAAGAGTTTAGCGCCATTATACGATAAAATGCTTTATCATTTGTCTCTTTTCCATTTTTAAGCACTGACGTTGGAGTTTTTTTCATGCACATTATTTTGTTAGGCGGCCCAGGTTCGGGTAAAGGCACGCAGGCGCAGTTTATTACCCAAAAATACCGTATACCGCAAATTTCCACAGGCGATATGCTCCGCGCCGCCGTGCGAGAAGGCTCACCTTTAGGCGTTGAAGCAAAAAAGGTCATGGATGCGGGCGGACTGGTGTCAGATGATATTATTTTAGGATTGATTAAAGAACGTATTACCCACGACGATTGTGCTAATGGTTTTTTGCTCGATGGTTTTCCACGCACGATTGTGCAAGCTGAAGGGCTTAAAAAAATGGGGGTCATCATCGATACGGTGATTGAAATTGATGTATCGGATGAACAAATTGTCACGCGCATGGCGGGACGGCGTGTGCATACGCAATCAGGACGTAGTTACCATGTGCTATTTAATCCACCCAAAGTGGAAGGGATTGACGACATTACCGGTGAAGCGCTGATTCAACGCGATGATGACAAAGAAGAAACGGTGCGCAAACGCCTGAGTGTGTATCACGCACAAACCAAGCCTCTCGTGGATTATTACGCCGCGCCGGCGCAAAATGTGAAGTTTAGTTCTATTAAAGGCGTGGGTAGCGTCGAAGAAATTTCAGCGAAAATTTTTGATATATTAGGGTAGAAAAATGGCAGGGAAAACATTATACGATAAGCTTTGGGTCGACCATGTTGTGCATACCGAAGATGACGGCTCATGTTTAATTTATATTGACAGACATCTTGTGCATGAAGTCACGTCACCTCAAGCCTTTGACGGTTTGCGTATGGCGAGTCGGCAACCTTGGCGCGTGGCGCGTAATTTAGCCGTTGCTGACCATAACGTACCCACTAACCACCGTGATAGAGGCATTGCTGACCCTGTGTCACGTCTGCAAGTGGAAACGCTCGATAAAAACTGCGCTGAATTTGGCATTACCGAATTTGGCATGAATGACATTCGCCAAGGCATTGTTCATGTGATTGGCCCCGAGCAAGGCGCTACGCTACCGGGTATGACGGTCGTCTGTGGGGATTCGCACACGTCAACGCATGGTGCATCAGGTGCGTTAGCCTTTGGGATTGGCACTTCAGAGGTTGAGCACGTTCTGGCCACGCAATGTCTTGTTCAGAAAAAAGCGAAAAATATGTTAATTGCGGTCAACGGTGAAGTGGGCAAAGGTGTCACGGCAAAAGATATTGTTTTAGCGATTATTGGCAAAATTGGCACAGCGGGCGGAACCGGTTACACAATTGAGTTTGGTGGTAGCGCAATTCGCGCGTTGTCGATGGAAGGTCGCATGANNCTGTCACCTAAAGGCGATGATTGGTTTATGGCAGAGCGTATGTGGCAGCAGTTGCACTCTGATGCCGATGCGGTGTTTGACAAAGTGGTCAACCTTGATGCGACGCAAATTAAACCGCAAGTGAC
>DPKY01000241.1 GCA_003542275.1 Methylococcaceae bacterium
CTTGATAGGTGGGCTCTTTGCGTAAACGACGCGCCCATTCTACACCACTCACGTTTGGAAGCATCCAATCAAGTAAAATTAAATCGGGCAAGGTATTATCTAAAAAGCGTTGTGCATCAATGGTATTGGCCGCAGCGTGAACCGTAAAGCCCGCTTGCTCAAGCACCACAATTAACATTTCACGAATGGCCTCTTCGTCTTCTACCACGAGAATAATAAAATTAGGCATAGCGTTACACTTCTCCCCAAATGAGAACAATAGGAATCAACGGAAAACAAGATCGCTTCACAGTAACGCCGCCCAATATCATTGCGTAACATAATAGCAAAAACATGAAATCCGTTACTATGAAAATAATGTGACATTGTAACAATCGCTTTGTGACTGTTTGATGACAGCAAAGCCCGCGAAAAAGACGGGTATTTGAAAAAATATGCGCAAAAAGCTGATTTTTGTGCGAAAAATTGCCATACTCAGCGTTTTTTCATTTTTAGTCCTTCGTTATTCTTACCATTTTTTATTATCGAGTTTTGAAATGTCACAACATCTCAGTGAATTACAACGTCGTAGAACCTTTGCAATTATTTCGCACCCTGATGCGGGAAAAACCACCGTTACTGAAAAGCTATTGCTTTTTGGCGGCGCCATTCAGTTAGCGGGGTCGGTGAAAGGCCGAAAAGCAGCGCGTCATGCCACCTCTGACTGGATGGAAATGGAAAAAGAGCGCGGTATTTCCGTGACGACCTCGGTGATGCAATTTGAGCATAAAGACTGTGTCATAAACTTACTTGACACGCCAGGGCATGAAGATTTCTCTGAAGACACCTATCGAACGCTCACAGCGGTCGATTCAGCGCTCATGATTATTGACGTCGCTAAAGGGGTTGAAGAGCGAACCATCAATTTAATGGAAGTCTGTCGCCTGCGCACCACGCCTATTTTAACGTTTATAAACAAACTTGACCGCGAAGGCCGCGAGCCCATTGAATTGCTTGATGAAGTGGAAAATGTGTTAAAAATTGCCTGTGCACCCATGACGTGGCCCATTGGTATGGGGAAGCGATTTAAGGGCGTGTATCACCTCTACAAAGATGAAGTGCATTTATTTAGTGCGCAACATGGTGGAAAAATTGCTGAAGCTGAGGTCATCAAAGGCCTTGATAATCCGAAATTAGATGAACTGCTCGCCGAGCAAGCCCAAGAGTTGCGCGATGAAATTGAGCTGGTTAAAGGCGCGAGCCATGAATTTGCGTTAGAGGCGTATTTGGCGGGGACATTAACACCGGTTTTCTTTGGCTCGGCGGTGAATAATTTTGGTATTTTAGAGTTACTCGATGCCTTTGCCGAATATGCGCCCTCACCCTTGCCGCGTAAAGCCATTCAGCGTGAAGTGCTTCCTAATGAGGAAAAATTTACAGGATTTGTTTTTAAAGTACAAGCCAACATGGATCCTGCGCACCGCGACCGCGTGGCGTTTTTGCGGGTTTGCTCAGGTAAATTTGATAAAGGCATGAAAATTCATCATGTTCGCTTAGGCAAAACCATTCAAATTGCCAATGCCATTACGTTTCAAGCCGCCACGCGAAACGCCGTGGAAGAAGCATATGCGGGTGATATTATCGGGATGCACAATCACGGCACTATTCAAGTGGGTGATACCTTCACGCAAGGCGAAACGCTCAAATACGGCGGGATTCCTTATTTTGCCCCGGAATTGTTTCGCCGTGTTGTCCTAAAAGACCCGCTCCGCGCAAAAGCCTTGCAAAAAGGACTGATACAGTTAACCGAAGAAGGCGCAACACAGCTCTTTCGTCCATTGAAAAATAACGACTTAATTTTAGGCGCCGTTGGGGTGTTGCAATTTGACGTGACGGCATTTCGCTTAAAAAGTGAATACAACGTTGAATGTGTTTATGATGCGGTAGCCATTTCAACGGTGCGTTGGGTGAGTTCAGAAAATCTGGCAAAACTCGACGAATTTAAACGTAAAGCGTTTGATAATTTAGCTGAGGACGGTGGCGGGTATTTGGTTTATCTTGCTAACAGTCGTGTCAATTTGCAACTGGCACAAGAGCGCTACCCCGATATTACGTTCAGTGCAACGCGGGAATTGTAAGATAGTGAGTGGGTTGGATTACGAGGTGCTAATCCAACCCCTTGGTGCGGGTGGAAAAGGATGAGTTTTATGGAACTTCGCTTGGCTAGGGAATGGTGGTCTGTGTTTTCGTATGACCAGAATTTTCCGTTATACTTAATGGCGTGAAAAGTTTAACAATAGATGATTTTATTTTGTAAAAAAACCGAAAGCGATGATAGCGAATGAAATTTGAGTGGGACGAGTATAAAAACAAGCTTAATATACAAAAGCATGGCGTAGATTTTAGGGATGCAGTCTATGTATTTTCTGATCCATTTGCGCTTAACATACCTGATAACTATTCAGAAAATGAAGAACGATGGTTATTGTTAGGCACTAACTTAAAAGAACAAATACTATTAGTTGTACATACCTGTCGTTATGAAAACGTCACACGGATAATTTCAGCCAGAAAAGCAACGAATAAAGAAAAATCTACTTATTTACAAAAGGCTAAACGATGAAAGACGAATATGATTTTTCAAATGCAGAGCAGGGTAAATTTTATGTGCCTCTTGAGGATATTCAAATGCCGGTTTATTTGGATAAAGACGTGATGCAGTTTTTGAATAAACAGTGTGATTTTAATGCCGAAAAATTAAGCGTATTGATTAACGATCTATTACGCAAAGATATTGAAATTGCACAGCGTGTGATTATTTAGCCTATTACAAAAATGCTGTAGAGTATGTGCGATAAGAATTAGCCGTTCATTGCCGCACACGATTTTTATACTGAAAAAATCGTGTGGCTGTGAGATTCAAGCGTCACCGCGCGGTAACGCTTGGCGTGT
>DPKY01000219.1:0-1299 GCA_003542275.1 Methylococcaceae bacterium
CATGAAAGCAGTCTGGTTGTGCCGATTTTCCCCAATACCCAAACGATGACGCAATTAACCGAGGCGGTTGAAATTTATATGGACAGTCATGACGACATTTATGCGTATCTCATTGCCGGACATGGTTTATATACTTGGGGGGCCAGCGTAACAGAAACGCTGTATTATCTGGAGGCATTGGATTTTTTATTTGCTTGTGAATTGCAAGCCTAGACACTATTGAGAGAGCATTGAGGAAGCATTGTGTATGAGCCTTTTAACTATTTATCCTGAAAACGCCCCTGCACAGGGCGTGAGTTTTCATGCTTTTACTGAGATTGCACAACAGTTAAGTGCCATTAACGTGCAATTTGAGCGCTGGACAGCACAAGAAGCGTTGCCTACAAACGCCAGTGGCGAAGATGTGCTCAACGCCTACGCGCACGATGTTGAGCGACTTAAAAGAGAATACGGTTTCCAGAGCGCTGACGTTATTAAACTCGACGCCACACACCCAGATAAAGTCGCTATGCGTGAAAAATTTCTCCGTGAACACACACACAGTGAATTTGAAGTCCGTTTTTTTGTGGAAGGTCGTGGCTTGTTTTATTTACACGTTGACCAAAAAGTGTATGGTGTTTTATGTGAAAAGGGCGATTTGATCAGCGTACCAGCGGACGTAACGCATTGGTTTGATATNNGCGAACATCCGCATTTAGCGTGCATTCGCCTCTTTACGCATCCCGACGGCTGGGTCGCACAATTTACAGGAAGTGAAATTGCCTCACATTTTCCCCTACTTGAAGCATAATCTAAGGAGCATGAGTATATGATTAAAGCGATTATTACTGATATTGAAGGAACAACCTCGTCACTCTCCTTTGTCAAAGACGCGCTATTTCCTTATGCAAGGGCGCATATTGCTGAATTTTTACACGCACACGCAAGCGACGACACCGTTTTAGCCATTCTTGATGCACAAAACACCTATGTAGGCAGGGTGCTCTCACTTGAGGAAGCCATTGCACAATTTATCGCATGGATAGACAAGGATGAAAAAATCACGCCGCTCAAGGCGCTGCAAGGTTTAATTTGGGAATCGGGCTATCAACGCGGCGAACTCACTGGGCATCTGTACCCTGACGCCATTCATAATCTCCAAACATGGAAGGCGAGAGGATTTGATTTATATGTGTACTCCTCAGGCTCGGTATATGCACAAAAATTATTGTTTTCTCATACCGACGCGGGCGATTTAACACCGCTGTTCTCGGGGTATTTCGATACGAACATCGGAGGAAAACAAGATAGCCGCTCGTA
>DPKY01000219.1:1349-3191 GCA_003542275.1 Methylococcaceae bacterium
CCGCAAGACAGCGCAACACACTGGCAAGTGCGTGATTTTGATGCGATTGACGTGGAGTCTGTTAACGAATGAGTAAAAAATTATCCTTGCAAGAGCAGCTACTCAAATCCGGGCTCGTGAGTAGCGCAAAAGCAAAAAGCATTAAAACTGAAAAACACAAACAAGTGCAAAAGCAACGTCATCACAATATCGATGTAGTTGATGAAAATAAGCAACTCGCTCAACAAGCACTCAATGAAAAAGCAGAGCGAGATCGACTTCTCAATCAGCAACACCAAGAACACCTCAAACAAAAAGAATCACTGGCACAAATTAAACAGCTCATCGCGCAACATCGCCTCCCCATTGATGCAAAAGAAGCGGAAATCGCCTATCATTTCACCGATGAAACCAAAGTGAAAACGCTCTATGTCACCAAGGCATTGCGTGAAAAATTAGCCGAGGGCAAAATTGCTGTTGTAAAAGAGGGAAACGCTTACGCACTTGTCAACAGTGACATCGCACAAAAAATCAGCGTGCGCGATTCTACGCAGGTGCTTGTGTGCAATCAAGTAACCTCCAGCACACCTCAAGACGATGACCCCTACGCCGCGTTTGAAATCCCCGATGATTTAATGTGGTAAACACTTTCACTTCTGTATTTTATAACTCCCTTTTCTCGATTTATTTTAAATAACGTAAACCATGACTAAAAAAATCACTCGCGCTCTAATTAGTGTTTCAGATAAAACCGGTATTATTGATTTTTGCCGCGAATTACACGCTCTGGGTATTGAAATTCTATCTACTGGTGGCACGTTTAAAACCCTCACCGAAAATGCCATTTCTGCCATAGAAGTGTCTGATTACACAGGCTTTCCTGAAATGATGGATGGGCGAGTGAAAACGCTTCATCCTAAAATTCACGGCGGTATTCTGGGGCGACGCGGCATAGATGATGCCGTGATGGCAGACAATGCTATTTGCGCCATTGATATGGTTGTTGTGAATTTGTATCCTTTTGAAGCGACGATTGCAAAGCCCGATTGTGATTTTGACACGGCCATTGAAAACATCGATATTGGCGGCCCGACGATGATTCGCGCGGCGGCTAAAAATCATCATGACGTAGCCATTGTCGTCAATCCAGCGGATTACGACGCAATTCTTGAAGAATTAAACGCCCAGCACGCGGCGCTTAGTGCAAAAACCCGTTTTCACTTAGCGCTCAAGAGTTTTGAGCATACCGCACGCTATGACACCGCTATTGCCACTTACTTGAGCAATTTAGAGGAAAAGCGTTTTCCAGATACACTCAATCTGCAATTTTATCAACAACAAGCACTGCGTTATGGGGAAAATCCTCATCAAAGTGCGGCGTTTTATGTTGAAAAAAATCCGCCCGTGGGCACTATTGCTAGCGCGGTGCAACTGCAAGGCAAGGCGCTTTCCTACAATAACATTGCTGATGCCGATGCAGCGCTCGAATGCGTTCGCGCGTTTAGTGAAAAACCCACCTGCGTGATTGTCAAACACGCTAATCCCTGCGGCGTGGCACAAGCCGATACCACGCTTGCCGCCTATCATCTCGCCTATGCCACGGACCCGACCTCGGCCTTTGGCGGCATCATTGCCTTTAATCAAGAAATTGACGAGCAAACAGCCAGCGAAATTGTTTCTCGCCAGTTTGTGGAAGTGATTATCGCCCCGAGTGTGAGTCGTGGCGCACAAACCGTTTTTGCCACAAAGCAAAATATCCGTGTTTTGGCCGTTGGCGATTGGTCGGCGCAAACAGAGAATGTGCCCTCCTTTGATTTAAAACGGGTGGCAGGCGGCTTGCTGGTACAGGATAAAGATGTTGGC
>DPKY01000219.1:3225-3512 GCA_003542275.1 Methylococcaceae bacterium
GATTTACTTTTTGCATGGAACATTGCGAAATTTGTCAAATCTAACGCCATTGTGTACTGCAAAAATGGCCAGCTCATTGGCGTGGGCGCGGGACAGATGAGTCGCGTCTACTCCGCTAAAATTGCAGGCATTAAAGCCAATGATGCAGGTCTTGTGGTACCGGGTTCGGTCATGGCCTCTGATGCCTTTTTCCCTTTTCGTGATGGGATTGATTCCGCTGCTGAAGTGGGCATTACCGCAGTGATTCATCCTGGTGGTTCTATGCGTGATCAGGAAGTCATTGATGC
>DPKY01000269.1:0-1305 GCA_003542275.1 Methylococcaceae bacterium
AAGGATTACGCAAACTGGGTGTATTGCCCGTGTTGCAACGCAACGCGCACCACAGCCAAGCACAGCCGCTCCTACGACGTGTCACGCCCACGCTCTTTGCCAATTCCGCTACGCAAATCAATTTTATTATCAACACCCTCATTGCCTCCTTTTTAGCAACGGGCAGTGTCTCGTGGCTCTATTACGCCGACAGGCTCATCGAATTTCCCAGTGGTATCTTAGGCACCGCACTCACCAGCGTAATGTTGCCAAAATTAGCGAAAAGCCACGCCAATCATGCACACGATACGTTTTCACAAACGCTCGATTGGGGGATTCATCTTGCCATACTCCTTGGCGCACCCGCGACGGTTGGTTTATACCTGCTTGCCGAACCTATTTTGAGTGTGTTGTTTCAATCAACCGAATTTACCGCAAGCGATGTACACGCTTGTGCGCAAACGTTGCGGGCTTATACGCTGGGCTTAATGGGTTTTTTAACTGTCAAAGTGCTCACGCCTGCGTTGACAAGTCGCCACATTCACCGCGTTGCGGTGCGTTATACCTGGTTTTGCCTTATTGTTAATTTGATTCTTGCTATACTGCTTGCCCGCTTTTTTACACATTGGGGAATTGCCCTGGCCAGTGCCCTGTCAACGAGCCTTAACGCATTAGTATTGCTGTTTTTTCTGGTGAAAAAACGCCATTATGCCCCCTCAAAAAAATGGTATTTGCGCAGTGCACAAATTCTCTTTTCAAGCGCTGTGCTTGTTGAAACATTGAATTATTTTTCACATTTTGCCGTGTGGACGCCGTTTTATTTGCTAAAATCTGTCGCCATTGGCGGCGCAAGCTATTTTGCAAGCTTGCTGTTGAGTGGCTATTTTTACACAGAGCAGAAAAAATGATGACTTTCTCCCCCCCGCGCCCACAGCGTGCTTTTTTTTATATCGGTCTCGCTAGTATCACGTTCGCGCTAACGTCTTGCAGTAATGCCCCAGAACATGAAAAAGTGAAAATAGCGGCGCCCACCACGCCTATCAAAAAAACACTGCCTAGCGAGAATGCGCCAGTGCCTGCGGTGCCCAGTTTCACGCCAGTGACGCCAACACCAACGACGGCAACACCTGTCACCATCAACGAAAATGTAAAAAATTTCATTCACAAAATGGTCACGCAACACCATTTCAATGAACCTGAACTCACGCATCTCCTGCAATCTGCAGTCATTAAAGATGATATTTTAAAGCGTATCGCCGCACCCTCTGAAGGTTTGCCTTGGTATAAATATCGCAAAATTTTTCTCACGCCCGCGCGTATTGAAGG
>DPKY01000269.1:1312-7999 GCA_003542275.1 Methylococcaceae bacterium
GCCATTATTGGCGTTGAAACCGGTTATGGCAAAAACATGGGCTCGCATCGGGTACTGGATGCACTGGCCACACTCGCTTTTGCGTATCCGCCACGCAGTGCTTTTTTTACTGGCGAACTTGAGCAATTTCTGCTGCTTTGCCAAGATGAAAAACTCAATCCCCGCGACCCGCTAGGCTCTTATGCTGGCGCGATGGGTTACCCACAATTTATGCCAAGCAGTTTCCGCTCGCTTGCCAAAGATTTTGATCACGATGCGCACCGTGACATCTGGCACAATCCCCGTGATGCGATTGCCAGTGTGGCCAATTACTTTGTTCGCAATAATTGGCAGCGCGGGCAAGCCATTGCCCTCCCTGCCACCGCGCAGGGCATGGAGTATAAATCCCTTTTAAATAAAGAGTTAAAACCTAATCTCACGGTAGAACGCCTCTCGCAATTTGGCGTCAGCCCCACCCAAACACTTAGCAACACCACGCTAGTCAAACTGCTGGCCTTCGAGCAACCTGACAGCGAAGAATTATGGCTTGGTTTTACCAATTTTTATGTGATTACCCGCTACAATCACAGCCCGCTTTACGCGCTTGCCGCTTATCAACTCAGCCAAGAAATCAAACAGCAAAAAAACTTTTAAGTTCAACATCATGAGTATTGTCAACGCTACCCCAGACACGATTAAAAACGCGGCCGCGTGCCTTAAAACGGGCGGACTTGTTGCGTTTCCAACCGAAACCGTTTACGGCCTTGGCGCCGATGCGCACAACAGCGAGGCGCTCAAACGTATTTTTACCGCCAAAAATCGCCCACAAGACCATCCCCTCATTGTGCATCTCGCCAGTTTTGCGCAATTTGAACAGTGGGCGCAAGACATTCCAAGCAGTGCGGCTGTTTTAGCGCAGCATTTTTTCCCCGCACCGCTGGCGCTCATTTTAAAAAAACACCCGCGCGTTAACACCACTGTCACCGGCGGCCAAGAGACCATTGCTCTGCGTGTACCCAACCATCCCGTCGCCCTTGGCTTACTCGAAGCGTTTGGCGGAGGTATCGCAGCGCCTTCTGCTAACCGTTTTTGCCGCATTAGTCCAACACAAGCGCTTCATGTACAACAAGAGCTTGGCGAGCGTGTGGACATGATTTTAGACGGTGGCGCGTGCCACATTGGCGTGGAATCAACTATTTTGGATTTGAGCACTGGACTGCCTATGCTACTGCGTTATGGGCATATTACGCAAAGTGAACTGGAATCCGTTTTGGGATTGAATGTGCTTATCCCCGATGCGTTGCGAAAATCAACGGTTAAAACTGCAGGCATGATGCGTATTCATTATGCCCCAACAACGCCCGCGATGCTGTGTGAACACGACGCCATTCCGCATTTCATGCAAGCGAATCCTCAAATGCGCATTGGCGTTTTATGCTGTGGCGAGGCACTCGATTCACCTCAGCATGGCAGCGTCATATCGCTACCCGCTAATCCCGTTATTTATGCACAACATCTCTATGCAAAACTGCGTGAATTAGATGCGCTCAAACTTGATGTGATTTTGGTGCAAACACCGCCTCAAACAGAAGACTGGCGAGCCATTAACGATAGACTCGCCAAAGCCACGCATAATTTTCGTGAACATTGATATTTGGCACATGGATGCGCCAGTGCACCACGCTTCGCGTTTTTTTGCGCAGTCTATTCTCGCGCAAACACTCAATCTGCCCGTGCGAGCCATCGAATTTGCACGCGGTGAATTTGGCAAGCCCTATCTCCCCTCTTTTCCACAATGCGCGTTTAATCTTTCACATTCGCGCGATAAGATGGTCATGGCGGTGGGTTTTCATCTACGCCTTGGCATTGATATTGAGGCCATCAACGAACATCGTCGGTTTGAGCGTCTTGTTAAAAAATGTTTTTCACCCGCCGAGCAAGCTTATTGGCACACCCAGCCTCTCACGCAGCAAATACGCCTTTTTTATGAATTCTGGACGCGCAAAGAAGCCCTCGTCAAAGGCGTTGGACGCGGTATTGCGATGGGACTTGCACAATGTGAAATGGATATTACCTGCCATGACAAGTTTGTCGCACTCCCCCATGATGAAAACGCGATGAATTGGCACACCCATTTATTAACAACACAGTCAAACGATTACTGCACCGCGATTGCCGTCAACGCACATTCTGTTACGTTTCATCACAAAAATTGGGCGGATTATTTCCCATCTCCCTCAACCTAACCGATACGACACCTTATGTTTGAATCCGAATTAGCACAATTACCGCCCAGCGCCTACGCCAAAACCAGCGAACTCGTCGCGCCGTGGGAGGCGTATATCGCAGATTTGAACCTACCTGCTGACTTTAACGCTTCGCTGGTCAAGGTGTTTGCCGCCAGTGAATTTGTGTCAGCACACTGTACACGCTCACCGGCTATTTTGCTTGATCTCATTCATTCTGGCGATTTATTCCATCGCTACGCACCCAGCACCTATAGCGAAAAATTAGCGCAGACCACAACGCCCGATTCGCAAGACACGCTCATGACACAACTGCGACAATTTCGCCAGCGCGAGATGATTCGCCTTGCGTGGCGCGATATTGCTCAATGGGAAGACGTAACACACATTTTGCACGAGCTTTCCTATCTTGCCGAGGCGTGCATTCACTATGCACTGGATTTTNNGGCACGCCGCAACAAATTGTTGTACTGGGTATGGGAAAATTAGGGGCGTTTGAGCTGAATTATTCTTCAGATATTGATTTAATTTTCGCCTACAGCCATGACGGCACACTCCCTGACCGAAAAGAAACCAGCTACAGTGAATTTTTCACACGCCTCTGCCAAAGTCTTGTCCGTACTTTAGACGAGATAACGGTGGATGGCTTTGTTTTTCGCACCGATATTCGCCTGCGGCCTTATGGCGACAGCGGGGCGGTGATTATGACGTTTGATGGCATCAAGCAATATTACCAAACCCATGCAAGAGAATGGGAGCGCTACGCCATGATTAAGGCACGGCAAGTGGCGGGCGATTTTGAGCAAGGCAAAACACTAATGGCCATGCTCAATGCGTTTGTATATCGCCGTTACTTGGATTATGGTGCGTTTGAAGAATTGCGCTCACTCAAGCTGCAAATCACCCAAGAACTGCACCGCAAAGACCGCATTGATAATGTTAAATTGGGGCATGGCGGCATTCGTGAAATTGAATTTATTGGACAGGCTTTTCAGCTGATTCGCGGCGGTCATGAAAAACGTCTGCAAACGCGCGGTATCTTGGACATTTTACACCTGCTTGAAGAACTCTCACTCATTGCCGCCCAAGATGCACAACAACTTCGCGCATCGTATTGTTTTCTACGCCGTGTTGAAAATCGCATTCAACAATATCAAGATAAACAAACACACGATCTCCCCACAAATGATGCCGTGCGTGATGTCATGGCGTATGCGCTCAATTATAAAAATTGGGACGCTTTTTTACTGGATTTAAACAACGTGCGCCGTCAAGTTCAAAGCGTGTTTGACGATGTCTTTTCTGTTTCAAAGCAAGATGAAATTGCGCAGTTAAACCAAGAAATTTGGCTGGGTGTGGGCGATGAAAGTCAGTTACACGCCAATTTAGCGCAGTATGGTTTTACACATCCCACTGACAGTTTGCAAGCTTTAGCGGCATTTAAAAACACCTCCACTATTCGACGCTTAAGCAATAAAGGCATGGGCGTGATCAATCGTCTTATGCCGCAAGTGATTGCCATGTTGCAACACACCAGCAATCCCGATGAAACGCTTGGACGTTTGCTGACGCTCTTTAGTGCGGTTGCGGGGCGAAATGTGTATCTGGCCTTGTTGGCTGAAAATCCTCCCGCGCTCTCGCAACTCTTAAAACTGGCATCCTCTAGCCCGTGGATTGGCGAATATTTAGCGCTCTACCCCATTTTATTTGACGAGCTACTCGATACGCATTCGCTCTACGAGCCACTGTGCAAAGCCGATCTACAAAAACAACTTGATTTTACGCTCAGTCGCATTGATTGCGATGACCTTGAAGGGCTGATGATTGCTTTGCGCCAATTTAAGCAAGTCAATATGTTGCGCATTGCCGCCGCAGACATTATGGGCGTTATACCGTTGATGGTGGTCAGTGATTACCTCACTTTTTTAGCGGAAAGCATTGTTGACGTCGTGGTGAAAGTTGCTTGGCAGGCACTTGTTGACAAACACGGTTTCCCCCCCGGATGTAGCGATGACAAGACGCAATTTGCCGTGATAGGTTTTGGTAAATTTGGCGGAATTGAGCTTGGCTATGGCTCTGATCTTGATATGGTCTTTATTTACGATTGCCTCGATACAAATGCGATGACGGGAGGTGAAAAGCCTTTGCCTTGTTCACAATTTTATAATCGGCTAGGGCAGAAAATCCGCCATATTTTAGACACAAAACTGCTTTCTGGTGAATTATACGAAGTCGATATGCGTTTGCGCCCCAATGGTGATTCCGGCGCATTGGTGACGCTGCTGAGTGCTTATGAGCCGTATTTAACCACCCATGCTTGGACATGGGAGCTACAAGCGCTTGTGCGTAGCCGATTTATTGCCGGCGATAAACAGCTTGAGCAGGCGTTTTCAGCCATTCGTCAACGCGTGTTGAGTCTGCCGCGCGAGGTAACCGCGTTAAAAGCCGATGTGCGTGAGATGCGTCAGAAAATGCGTGACACACTCGCCACAAAATCCGCCGACACATTTGATTTAAAACAAAGTGCGGGGGGTATTGTGGATATTGAATTTATGGTGCAATACGGTGTACTCGCCATGGCACACCAAGCACCCGAGCGCATCACCCAATATACCGACAATATACGCCTAATTGATAGCTTAACGCAGCAAGGCTTTTTGCAACAAGAGGCAAGTGAGCATTTAAAAAAGGCATACTGTGCGTATCGTGATGCGGGCCACAAGCGCGTTTTGCAAGGCGATAAAGCGCTAGTGGCCGCAGAAAATTTTGTGCCATTACGCGCTCAAATCACGCAAATTTGGCACACAATTTTTGACTAATCCGCAAAATGATATTGCCGTGGCCAATCACGGTAATTAAAGACTTGACCTTGTGCGCGGACGGTTTCGCATTTTTGCAAATCAATGGTACTAAACACCCACTGTGGGACGTTAAACTCACCTGAGGCTAAAATACCGTTGTCGGGAAAATGATAATCCACGGGCGTATAAACGCCCGCTGCGCCTACATTGACATCAACGGCTTCAGACCAGGGTGCCTCGCCTACAAGACACGCCTGCGCAACATAGCATTGATTTTCCAGCGCCCGCGCCTGACAACCAATTTTCACGCGATGAAAACCCGCGACCGTGTCTGTGCAACTGGGGACCAAAATCAAATTCGCCCCCGCTTCCACTTGTTGACGCGCGAGTAATGGAAACTCACTGTCATAGCAAATGTTAATGGCAATGCGCCCGTATTGCGTATCAAAGCATTTGAGTTCATTGCCTGCGCTAATGAACCATTGTTCATTCTCAAAACGCGTCATCATGATTTTATCTTGAAAACCACGCTCACCGTTTGGCATGAAAAAATACGCACGATTGCGGTACACTTTTGGCGCCAGACAAACAGGAAATGTCCCTGCTTGGATATAACATTCATGCACACTGGCTAGGCCTTGAAAAAGCGTTAAAAAATCTTCGTGTAGTGTTTGCAGGGCGACAAGTTGCTCACTTAGCGAAGAATACACGCTTTGCGGAAACAGTGAGGCAAGTTCCATCGTATTGTATTCGGGAAAGAGGAGAATTTTTGCGCCTTGCGCCACCGCTTCTTTTACCCAGCGTTCTGTTTTTTTCTGATAATTTTCCCAGTTTTCAAGAAAACTGATGTCATATTGTGCCGTAGCGATAACAACATTCATTTTTTTAACCAAAACGTCATGGGTTTAGCAGTTTCTTCTTGATCATCTAAATCTTTCCAGAAATAGCGCGTGTGCAATTCAGGGTGTTTCACATATCCGCGTTTATTCCAAAACGCATCAAGCGGCACATAATCCGCAGGGCGTCTTGGATGATCTACGGGGCGCTCAACACAACAAAACGTGATGTGTTCAAAACCACCAAGCTCTCTTGCGTGGGCTTCACGCTCTTCAAAAAAGCGCACGCCCAATCCCAAACCACGATAATTTTTGTTTAACACCGATTCGCTGCAATAAAACACTTTGCTCAAATCGTAGCCATGTTCAATAAAAGGCTGTTGAATTTCAGCGGTTTCATATTGCATAGGCATGGCCGTTGACGCGCCTACGACCTCATCGCCATCAAAGGCCAGCACAATCACGCTTTGCTCGCAGACAATATAAGTTTGTAAATATTTTTTTTCGTAATCGAGGTCACCGTCATACAAATAAGGAAAATCACGAAAGACCTCAATACGCAACCGGGCCAAATCATCAATGTGTTGTTGCAATGCAATGCCACTTTTACGTTCAACGCGAATATTTTTAGACATAAAATTCAATCAGCTAGTTAATAAAAAGCATTCATTTTAGCGTAAGTTAGCCGCTAATGCTTTAGCAATAATGATAATTTTTATTCATAACAGGGCGCTTCACTGCGGGCAAGTTGACGAATACTACAGCAACTTGAATGCTGTAGCGTTTTGCGTTATCAGTCTCTCTAAATGTCGGGTTACCCGACAA
>DPKY01000158.1 GCA_003542275.1 Methylococcaceae bacterium
ATGGATTTATCAACAGGTAAAAACATTCATGAAACGCGCGAATGGATTTTGCGCAATTCGCCTGTGCCTATTGGTACGGTGCCGATTTATCAAGCGCTTGAAAAGGTCAACGGTAAAGCCGAAGAACTGACTTGGGATATTTTCCGCGATACGTTAATTGAGCAAGCCGAGCAGGGTGTCGATTATTTTACGATTCACGCGGGGGTGCGTTTGCATCATGTTCCGCTAACAGCAAAGCGCATGACGGGCATTGTGTCACGCGGTGGATCTATCATGGCAAAATGGTGTCTTGCACACCACACAGAGAGCTTTTTATATACCCACTTTGAAGAAATTTGTGACATTATGAAAGCCTACGATGTGGCATTCTCTTTAGGGGATGGCTTGAGACCGGGTTCAATTTATGATGCGAACGATGCCGCGCAGTTTGGTGAGTTAGAAACGCTAGGCGAACTTACTAAAATTGCGTGGAAACACGATGTGCAGACCATGATTGAAGGGCCTGGGCACGTTCCACTTCACATGATTAAAGTGAACATGGAAAAACAGCTCGAAGAATGTGGCGAAGCGCCTTTTTATACACTTGGTCCACTGACTACCGACATTGCACCAGGGTATGACCATATTACCTCAGCTATTGGTGCAGCCAATATTGGCTGGTATGGTTGCGCGATGCTTTGCTATGTGACACAAAAAGAGCATTTAGGATTGCCCAATAAACAAGATGTGCGCGAAGGCATTGTCACCTACAAAATTGCCGCACACGCGGCAGATTTAGCCAAAGGGCATCCCGGTGCACAGGCGCGTGATAATGCCATGTCAAAAGCCCGCTTTGAATTTCGTTGGGAAGATCAATTCAACATTGGTCTTGACCCTGAAAAAGCACGTGAGTTCCATGATGAAACCCTGCCTAAACAATCTGCCAAAGTAGCGCATTTTTGTTCCATGTGCGGCCCGCATTTTTGCTCAATGAAAATCAGTCAAGATGTCCGTCTTTATGCCGCTGAAAAAGGGGTGGGTGATGAAGAAGCCATCAAATTGGGGATGGATGAAAAATCCCAAGAATTTTTAAGCGAAGGGGCACAGATTTACCACGAAGTGTAATCTGCTCTCGCGTTTTTTGATTAAAAAAGCATGGCAATACTGACACCGTTGCCATGCTTTTATTGCGTGTTTGGTGTTGCTCTCTCTTTCAGTCTATTCTATGGCGCGTTTTAAGCAACAATCTTTTTTTATCATAGGTTTTCTTCTGCTCACAAGTATTGGGCTTGGCGCATACAAGTGGCCGCTGTTTAGCGCGGTTTCTGGCGTTGATGCAGAAAAAAAATCGACACCTAAACACGCGCATAAGCATGATGATAACACGCCCACTAGCGTATCGGTGGAAACCAGTCGTCAAGAGGATTTCCCGATTTATTTTCATGCGCTAGGAACTGTAGTGCCCCTGCGCACGGTGATGGTGCGTCCGCGTGTATCGGGTGAAATAGTGTCAATCAACTTTAAGGAAGGTCAACAAGTCAAAGAGGGCGACTTGCTTGCACAAATTGATGCGCATCAAATACAAATTGAACTCCAACAAGCACAAGGACAATTACTGCGTGACACCGCATTGCTTGACAATGCAAAAATCGATTATGCACGCTATCAAACGCTCTTGTTACAAGATTCTATCGCGGCGCAACAAACCGCCACACAAGCCGCGCAAGTAAAACAATACCAAGGCATGGTGGATATGGATACCGCGCAGGTCAATAATGCGAAACTGCAGCTAAGCTATACAAAGGTGGTTGCACCCATTTCAGGGCGTTTAGGATTGCGACAAATTGACCAAGGCAATCTTGTACAAGCCAATGAAAGCAGTCTTGTTACCATTACGCAATATCAACCCATTCACGTTATTTTTACGCTTCCTGAAGATCAAGTGCAGGCAGTATTGCAACGCCAAAAAAACGCAATGCCCATAGAAGTTATCGCCTACGACAGGCAAGAAAAGAAGGCGCTTGCAACAGGTAAATTAGTGGCCATCGATAACCAAATTGATACCGCAACAGGCACGCTTAAATTTAAAGCGTTGTTTGACAATACAGACGAAATGTTATTTAGCAATCAATTCGTTACTATTAAAATGCACATAGAAACGCGCAAAAATATCACAAAACTCTCAACAGCAGCCATTCAACATGATAGACAAGGCGCGTTTATTTATGTCGTCAGGCAAGACAATACCATTGAACTGCGCCGCATTACTTTAGGCGAAACGCAGGGCGATAAAGTGATTGTTCTCAGTCATCTCGATGCAAATGAAAGCGTTGTGTTAGAAGGTATTGAAGTGCTTTATGAAGGCAGTAAAGTGAGCATCACACAAAAAGACGGTGAGCCAATAAAAAATTAAAAAAAACCGCACCAATTGAAAAGTTTCCGCTTTTGAATACGGTGTTAATATTCTATAATAACCGCTGTTATTCTATTTTTTAAACTTTCACTTTATGGAGATAATCAATGTCTGATGACGATTCCGCAATGCTCCGCAACAGGGCAATGATAGTCAACAATCTAGCCATGCTTGTAAAAAATAAATGTAACGTATCGGCTTCTTTGGGCGGAAAAGAAACGTTATTGACCGTATTGATTGCCATTAACCACAAAGAAGGCACTATTGTCCTTGATTATGGTTCTTCGGATTTTTTAAATAAAAAACTGTTAAGTGTTAAGAACCCTCAATTTAATACAGTTTTTAATGGTATTCAAGTGTCATTCCATGTTGATCAGGTAAGAGTGGGCAAATATAAAGGTGCCGACTGCTTCATGATTAGCATTCCCGATTCCCTCTATTGGTACAATCGTCGTGAATACTATCGTGTTGAAACGCCAACACTCAATCCGGCTTACATTGAAGTTGAACTCGCAGAACCTGAAGAAAATTCGTCACTTGAGTACAAAGAAGCCTTTGCCGTTGCGATTGCTAAAATCAATGACAAATTACTCGCGGCAATTCAGGCTGAAATTGCTGAAGAGCAACAAGCGTGGCAGCGTGCTTATCAAAAAATGACAATTGATTCAAAAATTAAAGCAAAACGTGAGCGACAAATTTTTGAAGAAGAACGTGAAGCCAATCCCGTTGTGCCCGATCCTAAAATGGCGAAAATTGTACGTTTAAATTTATCTGATATTAGTATGTCAGGGTGTAAACTTACCAATATTGATCCTGAATTTTCATTTTTCTTCCAAGAGCAAAGCATTTTTGACGATCGTCCACTAGTGATGCCACATACAACGGTGAAAGTGACGTTCAAAGTGGTATCTGTCCGTCCTGGTGTAACTGATAAACCC
>DPKY01000218.1:0-6508 GCA_003542275.1 Methylococcaceae bacterium
CCCAGATAAGCCGATTACAGAAAAACCCTTAGCGGTACGTATGGGTAAAGGTAAGGGGAGTGTCGAATACTGGGTTGCTCAAATTCGCCCAGGCGCGATGTTATACGAAATCCAAGGCGTTTCCGAAGAGCTTGCTCGTGAAGCTTTCACATTAGCTTCAGCGAAGTTGCCTTTGAAAACACTATTTACTGTACGGACGATAATGTAATGAAATTGAAAGCAAGTGAATTACGTCAAAAGTCTCGCGATGAATTGTCAGCATTGTTAGTTGATTTGGCACGCGAGCGGTTTACACNNTGTGACGTTGCTCGCGTTCAAACTGTGTTAAACGAGATGGCGAGAGCGTAGTATGAGTGAAGATGCAGCGAAATTACGAACCATTACGGGGCGTGTTGTGAGTGATAAGATGGACAAAACAATCACTGTTTTAGTCGAGCGCGTTGTAAAACACCCTGTTTATGGGAAATACATCAAACGCTCAACAAAGATGATGGCGCATGATGAAGAGAATACTTGCCAAGAAGGTGATGTGGTGGCAATTACTTCATGTCGTCCGATGTCCAAAAAGAAAACATTTAAATTAGTGCAAGTTTTAGAGCGTACTAATAAATAATTCGTTAAACGCTTAATTTATATTTATTTTAGGAATAAATCATGATTCAGATGCAAACTAACCTTGAAGTCGCCGATAACAGCGGCGCGAAAAAGGTCATGTGTATCAAAGTACTTGGTGGTTCACACAGGCGTTATGCCGGTATTGGCGATATCATTAAAGTCAGTGTGAAAGACGCAATTCCCCGTGGTCGTGTTAAAAAAGGCGAAGTGTATAATGCGTTAGTGGTTCGCACAAGCAAAGGTGTTCGTCGCGCTGATGGTTCAGTTATTCGTTTTGATGGCAATGCGGCTGTTATTTTAAATAACAATTTGCAACCATTGGGTACGCGTATTTTTGGGCCAGTAACGCGTGAACTGAGAGGTGAAAAATTTATGAAAATCATTTCATTAGCACCTGAAGTGTTATAGGCTTGGGAGTTGACTATGCAAAAAATCAAAACAGGTGATGAAGTGATTGTCCGCGTTGGCAAAGATAAAGGCAAAAGCGGTCGTGTCACACGCGTCTTGAAAAACAATAAAATACTTGTTGAAGGTATCAATCAGGTAAAAAGAAGTCAAAAACCCAATCCTAATACAGGAACGCAAGGCGGTTTTGTGACGCAAGATATGCCGATTGAAATTTCAAATGTCGGGTTGTATAACCCTGTAACAAAAAAAGCGGATCGAGTCGGCTTTAGATTTCTTGAAGATGGAAAGAAAGTAAGATACTTTAAGTCCACTAATGAAGTTGTCGATGCGTAAGGTGAGTCATGGCTAGATTAGAAGCAGTATATAAAGAAAAAATTCGCCCTGCATTGATTGAACAGTTTGGTTACAAATCTGTTATGCAGGCACCGCGTATTACGAAAATCACGCTCAATATGGGGGTGAGTGGCGCTGTGGCTGATAAAAAAGTTTTGCAGTCTGCGGTGAGCGACATGGAAAAAATTGCTGGTCAAAAGCCAGTGGTTACTTTAGCGAGAAAATCTATTGCGGGATTTAAAATTCGTGATGATATGCCAATTGGTTGTAAGGTGACGTTGCGTAGTGATAGAATGTACGAATTTTTGGATCGATTGATCAGTATTTCTATTCCGCGTATTCGTGATTTTAGAGGACTGAATCCCAAAAGCTTTGATGGTCGCGGTAACTATTCAATGGGGGTAAAAGAGCAAATTATTTTCCCCGAAATTGATTACGATAAAATTGATATGCTACGCGGTATGGATATCACCATCACAACGACAGCTCGAACCAATGAAGAAGGTTTGGCCTTGTTGAAGTTGTTTAATTTTCCATTTAAGCACTAGAGGTGATGTATCATGGCAAAAAAATCAATGATTGCGCGTGAAGAGAAACGCAAACAATTAGTTAAGAAATTCGATGCTAAACGTAAATCTTTAAAAGAAATTATTAGAGATCCTAATGCCTCTTTTGAGGATAAGGAGTCTGCTCATGTGCAACTTCAAAAATTACCTAGAGACTCTAGTGCCTCACGAGTGCGTAACCGTTGCAATTTAACAGGTCGTCCTCATGGGTACTATCGTAAATTTGGCTTGAGCCGTAACAAATTACGTGAAGCAACTATGCGCGGTGACGTGCCTGGTGTTGTGAAAGCGAGTTGGTAATTTCTGTTGGATTAATTTTGGAGAATTAGACAATGAGTATGACAGATCCAGTAGCAGATATGCTAACACGCATCAGAAATGGCCAGTCTGCTGGAAAAAAATTTATAAAGCAACCTTCTTCTAAACTAAAAGTTTCTATTGCAAAAGTTCTAAAAGAAGAAGGTTATATTCAGGATTTTAGCACCGAAACAAACGGCAGTCACACAGAGATGACGGTTGATTTGAAGTATTACAAAGGTGCTCCTGTTATTGAAAGTATTAAACGAATCAGCAGACCTGGTTTGCGGATTTATAAATCGAAAGATGAATTGCCTAAAGTTCTTGGCGGACTGGGTATTGCGATTGTGTCAACTTCAAATGGAGTGATGACAGATAGAGCAGCCCGCGCTATTGGACATGGTGGTGAAGTCATTTGCACAGTTTGCTAACATAGGCGTAGTTATGTCAAGAATTGCTAAAGCCCCTGTTGCTATTCCAAAAGGTGTCGATATTAAAATTGACGGCGATAATCTTACCGTAAAAGGTGCTAAAGGTCAGTTGTCCTTCAACCTTAATTCGCTCGTTAGCCTCGATGTAGCTGAGAATGTCATTTCAGTTCAGTGGGATAGTGCAGATAAAAATGCAACAGCTCAAGCAGGTACAACAAGAGCTATTGTAAACAATATGATAACCGGCGTTTCTGCTGGTTTTGAAACAAAACTGACACTCATTGGTGTCGGTTATAGAGCACAAGCAAAAGATAATGTTTTAAATCTTGCGCTGGGTTTTTCTCATCCTATTGATTTTGTTGTTCCAGCGGGTGTGACTGTTGAAACACCAAGTCAAACAGAGATTGTTCTTAAAGGCAGTGACAAACAATTAATTGGCGAAGTAGCTGCAAAAATTCGCGCATATCGGCCACCTGAGCCCTATAAAGGGAAGGGTGTGCGTTATACCGATGAGCATGTTGCTAGAAAAGAAGCTAAGAAAAAATAAGGTCGCACGATATGGATAAGAAACAAGCTCGTATGAAACGCGCATTGAAATTGCGTAGTCAAATAAAAAAATTAGGTGCGACTCGATTGTCGATTCATAAGACATCGCGGCACATTTACGCACAAATTATTAGTGGCGATGGCACAACAACGCTGGCGAGTGCGTCAACTAATCAAGCTGATTTGAGAAGTATTGTTAACGGTTCAAATAATATAGCCGCTGCAGCACTTGTTGGTAAAAGCGTTGCTGAAAAAGCGCTTGCCGTTGGCGTGACTGACGTTGCTTTTGATCGTTCGGGATTTAAATATCACGGTTGTGTTAAAGCCTTAGCCGATGCCGCTCGTGAAGCTGGCTTGAAATTTTAGGAGAATACAATGGCTACAGCACCTGCTCAAGGTTCAACTGACGGCTTACAAGAGAAATTAGTGAACGTCAGACGCGTTGCTAAAGTGGTTAAAGGTGGTCGTGTTTTTGGTTTCACCGCTTTGACCGTTGTTGGTGATGGTGAAGGTCGTGTGGGTTATGGCGTAAGCAAAGCACGCGAGGTTCCTATTGCTATTCAAAAATCATTAGAGCAAGCACGCAAAAATATGCGTAAAGTTGAATTGAAAGGCGACACCTTGCAATATGCCGTAACGAATACAACGGGCGCAGCGAAGGTTTATATGCAACCTGCTTCTGAAGGAACGGGTATCATTGCCGGTGGTGCGATGCGTGCGGTTTTTGAAGTAGTTGGTGTTCACAATGTCCTAGCAAAATGTATCGGGACAAATAATCCAATTAACGTCGTTCGTGCTACAATTAACGGTTTAACGGCAATGCGTAATGCTCATCAAATTGCCGCGAAGCGTGGTTTATCTGTTGAACAGATCAAGTAGGTATTGAAGATGAGTAATATGTTAAATGTCACCATGACGAAAAGTCGCTTTGGTCGATTGCCAAATCATCGTGCATGCTTAAAGGGTTTGGGGTTGCGTAAAATTAACCAAACCGTTAGCGTACTAAACACCCCTGAAAACAGAGGGATGATCAACAAAGTAGCATATATGCTTAAGGTTGAGGAGGTTTAATGTTTTTAAATACGATTAAAGCTAGTGATGGGGCACGCAAAAAATCGAGACGTGTCGGTCGTGGTATTGGCTGTACGATGGGTAAAACCTGTGGACGTGGTCACAAAGGGCAAAAAGCGCGTAGTGGCGGTTTTCATAAAGTCGGCTTTGAAGGCGGTCAAATGCCATTGCAACGCAGATTGCCTAAAATTGGCTTTACGTCGCACAAATCAAAATACACATCAGAAGTTCGCTTGAGCGAACTCAATGGTTTATCTGTTGATGTCATTGATTTGAAAGCATTGATTGACGCGAACATTGTGCCGATTTTCACTAAAAATGCTCGTGTGATTAAATCAGGCGAGTTGACTAAAGCTGTTACTATCAAAGGTGTGAAAGTCACGGTAGGCGCAAAAGAATCAATAGAAGCGGTTGGCGGCAAAGTAGAGGTATAAAAGTGAGTGTATCAAGAGCACAAATGGCAAATAGAACCGGTGATTTCTCTGAGTTAAAAGCAAGACTGCTTTTTGTGCTGGGGGCGTTTGTTGTTTATCGTATTGGCGCACATATTCCCGTGCCCGGTATTGATCCCAAAGCGTTGGCCGCAATGTTTGCACAGCAAAGCGGTTCTATTTTGGACATGTTTAATATGTTCTCTGGTGGTGCTCTGATGCGTTTGAGTTTGTTTGCGTTAGGGATTATGCCTTATATTTCCTCTTCAATTATCATGCAATTGATGACGGTTGTTATACCGTCAATGGAGCAGATGAAAAAAGACGGTGAACTGGGGCGGCGGAAAATTTCACAGTTCACGCGTTATGGAACGGTGTTTTTGGCTACGTTTCAAGGTATTGGTATTTCCCTAGCGCTTCAGAATCAAACGGCTGGTGGTTTGTCGGTTGTTCTCAATCCTGGTATAGGTTTTGTAGCCATTACAACGGTGACGCTGGTGACCGGCACAATTTTTTTAATGTGGCTAGGTGAGCAAGTAACCGAACGAGGCATTGGCAACGGCATCTCTATGATTATCTTTGCAGGTATCGTTTCTGGTTTGCCTAAAGCGGTAGGAAGTACCTTTGAGCTTGTACGTACGGGTGAAATGAGTAGTGCCTTTATTGTGCTACTCTTTTTGATTTCCATTTCAGTAACGATGTTGGTTGTTTTTGTTGAAAGAGGGCAACGTCGCATCATCATAAATTACCCAAAACGTCAACAAGGTCGTAAGCTATATTCAGGGCAAAGTAGCTTTTTGCCGTTAAAATTAAATATGGCAGGGGTTATTCCACCTATTTTTGCTTCTAGTATCATTCTTTTCCCCGCAACCATTGCAGGGTGGTTTGGTAAAACAGAAGGTTTTGGATGGATGCAAGATATCGCCACGCTCCTTTCGCCAGGTCAGCCCGTTTATGTTATCTTTTATGCCTTAGCGATTGTGTTCTTTTGTTTCTTCTACACGGCGTTGGTGTTTAATTCTAAAGAAACGGCTGAAAATTTGAAAAAATCTGGTGCTTTTTTGCCTGGTATTAGACCAGGTATTCAGACCAGTCTCTATATAGACAAGGTTATGACACGGTTGACGTTGATCGGTGCTTTTTACATCACGTTAGTTTGTCTTTTGCCAGAGTTTTTAATTGTTTATTGGAATGTTCCATTTTACTTTGGCGGAACCTCGTTGCTTATCATTGTGGTGGTTGTTATGGATTTTATTTCTCAGATGCAAACGCACATTATGTCTCAGCAGTATGAAGGGTTGATGAAAAAAGCTAACTTGAAAAAGTAAATCATGGCTTGCCTGTCTATTTTTAATTTTATTAAAAGGGTCTTGGAGATTCTATGAAAGTTCGCGCATCTGTAAAAGTTATTTGCAGAAAATGCAAAGTTGTAAAAAGAAATGGTGTTGTACGCGTTATTTGCGAAGACGGAAGACATAAACAACGCCAAGGGTGATTTTAAAAATTGCTCTATCATTGTAATATGTTATAATCATATACTTAACTTTAGAAGCCATACTCAGGGGAGTATCTAAATGGCACGTATTGCTGGGATAAATGTACCCGACCACAAGCACGCTGTAATTGCGTTGACCGCAATTTATGGTATAGGTCGCAAAACTGCAAGTGATATTTGCAGTGAAGTAGGTGTGTTACCTTCGGTAAAAATCAAAGATTTGGCTGAAGATAAATTAGAATCTATTCGTAATGTTATTGCTAAAATGACAGTTGAAGGGGATCTTCGACGCGAAGTTTCTATGAATATCAAACG
>DPKY01000218.1:6586-11555 GCA_003542275.1 Methylococcaceae bacterium
AGTCAAAATCGTTCAAGAAAACGTATTAAAAAAGAAGTTGCAGATGGTGTTGCGCACGTCCACGCTTCATTTAACAACACAATCATCACTATCACCGATAGAAAAGGTAATGCACTGTCTTGGGCCACTTCAGGGGGTTCGGGATTTCGTGGTTCACGAAAAAGTACACCATTTGCCGCACAGGTAGCTGCTGAGAAAGCAGGCGCCGTTGCGCAAGAGTATGGCATGAAAAATCTTGATGTGTTAATTAAGGGGCCAGGTCCAGGTCGTGAATCTGCGGTACGTTCATTGAACAATCTGGGCTTTAAAATTAACAATATTATTGATGTGACGCCAATTCCGCATAACGGTTGCCGTCCACCTAAAAAACGCCGCGTATAGCGGAAAATGGAGTACTAATAACCATGGCAAGATATCTAGGACCTACTTGTAAGTTGAGTCGCAGAGAAGGCACGGATTTATTTTTGAAAAGCAGAGGCAAGTCTCTGGAAAGTAAATGCAAACTGGATCAGCGACCAGGTCAGCACGGCACAAAACGCGCTAGAAATTCTGATTACGCTACACAGTTGCGTGCGAAACAGCGTTTGCGTCGCATTTACGGTGTGCTTGAAAAGCAATTTAGAAATTATTACAAGTCTGCTGATATGAAAAAGGGCGCGACAGGTGAAAACTTGTTGAATCTTTTAGAATCAAGACTTGACAATGTTGTTTATAGAATGGGGTTTGCGAGTACACGTGCTGAAGCGCGTCAATTAGTTTCGCATAAGTCTATTCAAGTAAACGGTTCGTTAATTAACGTGCCTTCTTATCAGGTTTCACCTGGTGATGTGTTATCTGTTAGAGAAAAAGCAAAAAAACAACAACGCATTATTGATGCACTGGCTGTTACTGAACAATATAATTTTCCAGCTTGGGTGAGTGTGAATCCAAAAGAGATGACTGGGACGTTTGTGAGTTTACCCGATAGAGCTGATTTGGGTACTGACATTAACGAACAGCTTGTTGTGGAACTTTACTCTAAATAATGATCGTTCCGAGGAAGACAAATGCTTAGTTCCATCCCTAATTTACTTAAACCTAAATTGGTTGAAGTTGAAAGTGAGTCGCCAAATCACTCGAGGATTGTTATTGAGCCTTTAGAGCGTGGATTTGGGCATTCTTTGGGCAATGCGTTAAGACGTGTTCTCTTATCGACAATTCCGGGTTGTGCTGTCACATCGGTTGAGATTGAAGGTGTATTGCACGAATACACAGCTATTGAAGGCGTGCATGAAGATGTTATTGACATCTTGCTCAATTTCAAAAAGCTTGCCATTGTGATTGATGATTACAAAGACGAAGCTGAACTGACGCTGAATAAAGTCGGTGCAGGCGTGGTGACTGCAGCTGATATTAAAGCCCCTGCAGGGGTGCAAATTTTGAACACAAACCTTGTGATTGCGAATTTAACGCAAACTGGGGCATTGAATGTCAAAATTAAGGTCAATCGCGGTCGAGGCTATGAACCTGCTAGTGTTCGTAAGTTGAATTCAGATGCAAACTATCCCGTGGGGACGCTTCATTTGGATGCGTCGTTTAGTCCTGTTGTGCGTGTGGCTTATCATGTTGAGAGCACACGCGTTGAGCAACGCACAAATTTAGATAAGTTAATTATCGATTTAGAGACAAACGGTACTGTTGACCCTGAAAAAACAATTAAGTTAGCGGCGACAATTATTCATGATCAGCTCTCTGTATTTGTTGACTTTGAAAAAGTCAGTGAACAGCCTAGAGTAGAATACGCATCACCTGATGAAACGATTGATCCGGTATTGCTACGTCCTGTTGATGATTTAGAGTTGACTGTGCGTTCAGCAAATTGTTTAAAAGCTGAAAATATTTTTTACATTGGCGATTTGATTCAGCGCACTGAAGTTGAATTATTAAAAACACCTAATCTTGGTAGAAAATCTTTAACGGAAATCAAAGATATTCTAGCGTTGAAAGGGTTGTCGTTGGGAATGCGCCTTGATAGTTGGCCTCCCGATGGGTTAGCTGAACATAGTCAGCCCATATCACATTAAATTTTAGGTTATTCTTAGTATGAGACATCGTAAATCCGGTAGACAACTTAATATCAATAGCAGTCACCGTAAAGCACTGTTTAGTAATATGACGAATTCATTGTTTAAACATGAATTGATCAGAACCACTTTGCCTAAAGCAAAAGAGTTGAGAAGCTATGCTGAACCATTGATTACTCTGTCAAAAGAAGACAGCGTTGCAAAAAGACGTTTAGCGTTTGCTCGTTTGCGTGACCGCGAGATGGTGACCAAATTGTTTAACGAATTAGGTCCACGTTACAAAAATAGAGCGGGTGGTTACTTACGCATTATGAAATGCGGCTTTAGAGCAGGGGATAACGCCCCTATGGCCTACGTTGAACTGGTTGATAGAGCAGAATAAATTTTGCTTTTTAAGCCTAAGCCGTTTAATTATAAAAAAACGCCTTTTGAAAGGCGTTTTTTTTTGTGAATTTACCGTAAATCTAACACATCTTGCATATCAAATAAGCCAGCGTTCTGTGAGGTTATCCACAATGCCGCTCGGACAGCACCGTTTGCAAACGTCATGCGACTGGTGGCTTTATGGGTAATTTCAACGCGCTCGCCCTCATCAGCAAACATCACTGTGTGCTCGCCGACAATATCACCCGCTCGAATGGTTGAAAAGCCAATAGTATTGGGGTTGCGTTCACCTGTGTTACCTTCACGGCCATAAACAGCACACGTTTCAAGATGACGTCCTAGTGTTTTCGCAACCACTTCACCCATTCGCAAAGCGGTACCAGACGGTGCATCAATTTTGTGACGGTGATGTGCCTCAATAATTTCAATATCGGTATGTTGCCCCATGACCTTTGCGGTCATTTCGAGTAGTTTGAGCGATAAATTCACACCAATACTCATATTGGGGGCAAAGACTATGGCAATCTCTTGTGCAGCTTTTGCAATAATCGCTTTTTGTTCGTCACTGTAACCTGTTGTGCCGATGATGACTTTCTTATTTGCGCGACGGCACATCTCAATATAGGTCATTGAAATATCTGGGCGAGTAAAGTCAATTAAAACGTCAAAATGGTCAAGTGCCGATTCTAAATTAGCGGTTACAGGGATGTTTAATTTTTCGCACCCAGCTAACTCACCTGCATCACGATGAAGTGCTGCATGACCTGCACGCACAATGGCCGCTGTCAACTGTGTTTGAGGATTAAGCATAGTTGCTTTAATTAAGCTCAATCCCATGCGCCCAGTGGCGCCAACAATGGCAATTCTTGTCATGGCTGTCTATCCTTTAGTAAAAAAATGTTTTAATGAATCAAGCCATGAAGACTCTTGTGGGCTGTGGTGTTTTCCGCTATTTGAAAGGGATTCACCTAAATTTTCCACCAATGTTTTTTGTTCAGCGGTGAGATTCACAGGCGTTTCAATCTGCACTTTGCAAATTAAATCCCCCACAGCCCCACCACGCACAGGTTTTACCCCTTTACCGCGCAAGCGAAAGGATTTCCCTGTTTGTGTTTCGGCGGGAATTTTTAGCAACACTTTTCCATCCAGCGTTGGTACCTCAATTTCCCCACCTAGGCAAGCCGTGACAAAACTGATGGGCACTTCACAGGATAAGTTCGCGCCATCTCGACTAAAAATGGCGTGTGTTTTTACATGGATTTCAATATACAAATCACCAGACGGGGCGCCCATCTGTCCAGCTTCGCCTTCACCTGACAGGCGAATTCTATCGCCCGTATCAACACCAGCAGGAATTTTGGCAGACAGGGTTTTCTCATCCCTCACGCGCCCTTGGCCGTGACATTTGCCACAAGGGTCTTTAATTTGCTTGCCGCTACCATGACAAGTAGGGCACGTTTGCTGAACAGTAAAAAAACCTTGCTGCATACGCACTTGTCCGTGCCCATGGCACATACCGCACGTTACCGGTGATGAGCCTTTTTTAGCGCCTGACCCTGAGCAGTCAGTACAAGCGACATAGACTGGTATGCGAATTTTTTGCTCAGTGCCTGCGCAGGCTTCTTCTAACGTGATTTCGAGGTTATAGCGTAAATCGGCACCTCTTTGCCCTCCTTGAGCGCCTGCGCCACCACGACGACCAAACATATCGCCAAAAATATCACCAAAGGCGTCACCAAAATCACCAAAGCCACCACCGCCGAAACCACCTGGGCCGCCAGCGGCACTAGGATCGACGCCGGCGTGACCGTATTGGTCGTAGGCTCCACGCTTTTGAGCGTCAGAGAGTATCTCGTAAGCTTCTTTAGCTTCCTTAAAATGTTCTTCAGCCTTAGGGTTATCTGGATTGCGGTCTGGGTGATGCTTCATCGCAAGTTTGCGATAAGCCTTTTTAATGTCTTCTTCTGACGCATCGCGGTTGACGCCTAAGACTTCGTAATAATCACGTTTTGCCATTTTTGTGCCTTTGTTATTGGGCTGATTAAGTGAGAAAGCACACCCTCACTTTTGGCGAGGGTGTGCTCTGCTTTTCCATAAAGAAATTTACTTCTTATCGGATTTATCAGACTTCACTTCTTCAAACTCAGCATCGACCACTTCAGCATCAACAGTTTTCTCACCTTGTGGTTGCGCTTCAGCGCCGCCAGCTTGTTGAGCTTGTTGCTCAGCGTAGATCTTTTCGCCCAGCTTTTGAGATGCTTCCATCAATGCATTGGTTTTGGCTTCAATCGTGTCTTTGTCGCCTTCTTTCAATACATCTTCTACCTCTTTAATCGCGGCTTCGATTTTCTCTTTTTCATCAGCTTCTAGTTTGTCACCGTGTTCTGAAAGAGATTTTTTCACACTATGCACCATGCCGTCTGCCGCATTGCGAGCATCCACAAGTTCACGTAGTTTTTTGTCTTCATCAGCGTTGGCGGCCGCATCTTCTTCCATGCGTTTGATTTCTTCTTCAGACAAGC
>DPKY01000139.1 GCA_003542275.1 Methylococcaceae bacterium
TCCAACGGCTTGTGTTCGCTCAATCCGCACGTTGACCGTTTGTGCATGGTGTGCGAGATGATTATTGATGAAGAAGGCAAAGTAAGTCGCTCGCGTTTTTATGACGCCGTGATGCGCTCGCACGCGCGACTCACATACAACAATGTGGCTAAAATGCTCGTTGAGGGCGATGAGGCGCTAACACAGCAGTATGCCGCGCTCATGCCCGATTTAACGCAGCTCTACAAACTCTATNNACTTAACACAGCTCTACAAACTCTATCAAGCCATGCGCAAAGCGCGTGAAAAGCGCGGTGCAATGGATTTTGACACACAAGAAACGCGTATTATTTTTGGTGAAAACCGTAAAATTGACAAAATTGTCCCCGTTGTACGCAATGATGCGCATAAATTGATTGAAGAATTTATGATTGCGGCCAATGGCTGTGCGGCGCGATTTTTAAATACGAAGAAAATGCCGAAATTACTGCGCGTGCATGAAGGGCCTAGCGAAGAAAAATTAGCCAATTTGCAGACCTTTTTGGGCGAATTAGGCCTGAAAATGCCTGGTGATATGTCGCCAACACCGCTGGATTATATGCACCTCATCGAGCGAATTAAAGACCGCCCTGATGCACATTTAATTCAAACGGTGCTGTTGCGTTCCATGTCGCAAGCTGTTTACAGTGCGGAAGAAAAAGGCCATTTTGGTTTAGCCCTTGACGCCTACGCGCATTTCACCTCCCCCATTCGTCGTTATCCTGATTTACTCGTCCATCGCGCCATTCGTCATTGCTTGCAAAATAAAAAAGCAGACAGTTTTGTTTATGGCGTACCGGATATGGTCATGCTCGGTGAGCATTGCTCTGCCAATGAGCGCCGCGCAGATGATGCGACGCGCGATGTCATCAGTTGGCTAAAATGCGAATACATGATGGACAAAATCGGTGAAGAATTTGATGGCGTGATCTCAGCGGTCACCTCTTTTGGCTTTTTTGTCGAACTCGCTAACATTTACGTTGAAGGCCTCGTTCATATTAGCAGTTTAGGGCAGGATTATTTTCATTTTGATGCCCTCAGTCATCAACTCAAAGGCGAACACAGCAACACCCGCTACCGTCTTGGTGACCGCGTGAAAATTAAAGTGGTGCGCGTGGATTTAGATGAGAAAAAAATGGATTTCACGTTGCTGGTGAAAACCAAATCTGCCGTGCCTGCTCAAGCCGCCGCCAAAAAGAAAAAAACGAAACGCAAATCTGCCTCGACGAAAAAAACGCCTGAGTCCGCTAAGACCTCGCCAAATGACACGTCTCCCGTCAAGAAAAAACGCCGAAAACGCAATAAAAATACGAAAAAAAATCCTACTGTCTTATAAATGATGAAAAAAATCGTTCTTATCTGTCTTTGCACCGCCTTAACGAGCGTGCTGGTAGCGTGTGGTCAAACGGGCGCACTGGTGTTACCTAATAAAACGGCAATCTCAACGCCACATCCTTAACGCGCTTTTATTCCTCTTTTTACAATCAATTTAGTCACCATCATGGATCATTTTACCTACCGCGATAATCAACTTTTTGCCGAAAATGTAGCGATTCAAACCATCGTCAATCAACACGGTAGCCCCTGCTATATTTATTCTCGTGCAACCCTTGAGCAGCACTGGCACGCGTTTAATGATGCCTTTGGCGAGCAAGCGCATCTCATTTGCTACGCCGTCAAAGCGAATTCTAATTTAGGCATTTTAAATGTGCTGGCGCGTCTTGGCTCAGGCTTTGATATTGTCTCTATTGGCGAGCTTGAGCGCGTGCTACAAGCGGGTGGCGACGCACAAAAAGTGGTTTTCTCGGGCGTGGGAAAACGTGAAGATGAAATTCGTGCGGCGTTAAAAAAGGGTATTCGTTGTTTTAATATCGAAGTGCTCGGCGAGCTTGAGCGCATCAATCACATCGCTGGTGAACTTGGCGTCAAAGCCCCTGTATCGTTTCGCGTCAATCCTGATGTGGATGCGCAAACGCATCCGTATATTTCAACCGGTTTAAAAGAAAATAAATTTGGTATTGCCATTGAAGAAGCGCTTGAGGCTTATCAAATGGCGGCGGCGCTCCCCAATATTGAAGTCGTTGGGGTTGATTGCCATATTGGCTCACAATTAACCCAAACGCGCCCTTTTTTAGATGCCCTAGACAAGGTATTGCTGCTAGTTGATACATTGCGTGAGCATGGCATTTTGCTTAAACATTTAGATTTAGGTGGAGGTCTAGGCATTTGTTATCGTGACGAAACACCGCCCGCGCCTGCGGATTATATTCACGCTATGTTGGCGCGTTTAGGGGAAACCGATTTAGAAATTATGCTTGAACCTGGCCGCGCCATCGTCGGGAATGCAGGGATTTTAGTCACGCGCGTGGAATATTTAAAACCCACACCTCACAAAAACTTTGCGATTGTGGATGCCGCTATGAATGATTTAGTGCGTCCTGCGCTCTACGGGGCGTGGCAAGCCATTATTCCCGTCAATAAGACCAGCAATGCACCTGAAAAAGTATGGGATATTGTAGGACCGGTGTGTGAAACAGGGGATTTTTTAGGCAAAGAGCGTGTTTTAAAACTCAATCAAAATGACTTGCTTGCGGTGCGCTCGTCGGGCGCTTACGGTTTTACAATGAGCTCAAATTACAATTCGCGGCCGCGTGTTGTGGAAGTGATGGTAGATGGAGCGCAAATTCACATTGTGCGTGAGCGCGAAACCCTCGCGCAATTATGGCAAGGCGAACACATCATTGCCTAAACAAGCCATGCTTTTTCACTTTTTTTGCACTACAAAGGTTTTTTATGTCTGCCCCTCAATTAAGTTTTGAATTCTACCCCCCAAAAACGCCCGATGGGGCAACAAATCTGCTAACAGTACAAAAACAACTCATGCCACNNTTTTTCTCTGTGACCTTTGGCGCTGGCGGTTCTACGCGAGATAAAACCCTTGAAACTGTACTCAAAATAAAAGACCAAGGCGTCAACGCCGCGCCGCATTTATCGTGCGTCGCCTCCACAAAAGACAATATTTACGCTATGTTGCAAGAATATCGGCAAAGCGGCATTCAAAAAATTGTGGCATTGCGCGGTGATTTGCCTTCGGGGACGCTGTCAGCGGGTGAATTTCGCTATGCAAATGAATTAGTCCATTTCATTCGCCAAGAAACAGGCGATTATTTTGATATTCACGTTGCGGCTTATCCTGAAGTGCATCCACAGGCGGCGAATGCGCTGGAGGATTTCAAAAATTTTCAGCGTAAAGTGGATGCGGGCGCGAACGCTGCGATTACACAATATTTTTACAATGTTGAAGCGTATTTTGATTTTGTGAACCAATGTGAAAAAGCGGGTATAACGATCCCTATTGCAGCGGGTATCATGCCTATTTCGCAATATTCGCAACTCTTTCGCTTTTCTGAAATGTGTGGCGCGGACATTCCGCGTTGGATGCGCAAACGTCTTGAAAGTTTTGGTGATGACAGGGCATCCGTCCAAGCGTTTGGCGTTGAGGTGGTGACGCGATTATGCGAACAACTCATTGCTGGTGGCGTGCCTAATTTGCATTTCTACACAATGAACCAATCTGCGCTCACGCTGGCTATTTTGAAAAATCTACATTTAGCGCCATAAATAAACAAATAAATTGTGCCATCCAAAAACACCCGCTGTGCAATCCTTCACAGACGGGTGTTTTTTTATGTCGCTACAAAATTAAACCGTATAGGTCGTCGCAGAAGCGTCGCCGCCCTCGCCTGTCCAATCGGTATGGAAAAATTCACCACGGGGTTTATCCACACGCTCATAGGTGTGAGCGCCAAAATAATCACGCTGAGCTTGTAACAAATTAGCAGGCAATTTTTCAGAACGATAACCATCATAATACGCCAACGCTGACGAGAAGGTGGGCGTTGGAATTGAGAGTTCAATGCCTAAAATGACCGCTTGACGCCATCCCGCTTCGGCTTTTTCCATTGCCGCGACAAAAAAATCATCAAGCAACAAGTTTTCTAAATCAGGATTTTTATTGTACGCCTGCTTAATTTTATTCAAAAATTGACTACGAATAATACAACCACCGCGCCACATCAGTGCAATATCACCGTAATTGAGCGCAAAATGGTATTCTTTTGAGGCTTCACGCATTAAACGAAAGCCTTGCGCATACGAAATCAATTTTGCGGCATACAGCGCATCACCAATGGCGTGAATCATCGCCGCTTTATCGCCCGTAAACGGCACTTTCTTTTTAGGTAAACGCGCCGCAGCGTGCACACGTTCGTCTTTTTGCGATGATAAACAACGGGCAAATACGGCTTCACCAATGAGCGTTAATGGCATACCCAAATCGAGTGCGTTAATCCCCGTCCATTTTCCAGTGCCTTTTTGCCCTGCGGTATCTAAGATTTTTTCAACAAGCGGTAGACCGTCAGCGTCTTTGTGCGCAAAAATATCCGCTGTGATTTCAATGAGATATGAACTTAATTCACCTTGATTCCACTGCGTAAATACGCTGTGCAATTCTTCGTTATTGAGTCCTAAACCTTCAGATAATAGCTGATAAGCCTCACAAATGAGCTGCATATCGCCATATTCAATGCCATTGTGCACCATTTTGACATAATGTCCCGCACCATTATCGCCAACCCAATGACAACAAGGCTCACCGTCAACCTTGGCGCTGATTGCTTGAAAAATGGGTTTTACCGTTTTCCAAGCCGCGTGGTTACCACCGGGCATCATTGACGCGCCATAATGCGCCCCGTGTTCGCCTCCCGAAACGCCCATGCCAATAAAATTCAAGCCTTTTTCATTTAAACGCGCCACACGGCGATTGGTATCGGTAAAGAGTGAATTGCCACCATCAACAATAATATCGCCTTCAGAGAGCAGAGGAATGAGCTGGTCAATATAAAAATCGACCACATCCCCCGCCCGCACCATCATAAACACGACGCGTGGGGATTGAAGATTGTCCACGAGTTCTTTTAGCGAATGCGTACTAATAATATGCAATTCTTCAGGGTCGTCGATTTTTTCTATTTTTGCTTGTGTTTCTGAGAAATCATCGGCAATACCTTCAACATATTCAAATACAGCGACTTTAAAGCCGTGATCTCGAATATTCATTGCCAAGTTTTTCCCCATTACCGCCAGTCCAATTAAACCAATATCTGCTATCATTTTTTCGCCTTTTAAAGAGTTGAGTAAGGAAGATAAAGCGGGGGAATATTAACACGTTCTTGACTTTTGGCAGGAGTGTTGTTTTTTGTATTGATGATAAAAAAGCACCTATAAAAAAAGGGTTCAAAAAAGTGAACCCTTTTTGTTTTACGACAAACCCAACGTGTGTATTAAGCGTAAAGACTTAGCAGTCCGTTTGTGCCGTTGGTGTGAATCACTTGACCATTTGCAAACTCGTCTATTGATTCGTCATTGGTATTGGGTGCAAGACTGTTACCTTCTGCATCGACTTCAGGCACATTTTGACGATTGCTTTGTTGTCCATTAGACATATCCGCTGAGGCTTGCGCAAAAGCAGAGCGCCCAGAATCGCTGTTAGAGGTCGATTGTTGCGACACGCTCACATCAGCAAGATTGACTTGCTGTGCACTTAACATTTCGCGCAATTTAGGCAAAGAGGCTTCAAGTGCCTCGCGTACGGCGCTATTTTGGGCGGTAAAGGCAATCGTTGCTTGGTCTTGATTGAGGTCAATACGAACAGAAATAGGCCCCATGTGCTCAGGATTCATCTTAATTTCAGCACTCGATATACCGCGACTATTCATCCAAACAATGCGCTCACCCAAATCTTCATTCCACTGTGGATGTGAAAGCGGACGCGTGAGTGGCGCAACATCGGCTTTCATGTCTTGCGCTAATTTATTGACAGCCGTATTGATGGCTTGAGGCATAGCTGTTTTATCTGTCGTTGCCAAACTCGCTGCATCGGCTTTTTCAGCGCCAAGCAATGCTGCAAAGCTTTTGTTGTCAACGCCCTGCTTGGCTTCAAGCGTTTGACTACTCGACGCGTCTACATTCAAATGCGTATTTTGTGAATTTGAATTTTGATTGCTATTGCCCGCATCACCACCGTTATTGCGATTAGCCACGGCTTCCATTAAAAGCGTTTTGGCTGATGTTAACGTCGTGGTCGCTTTATCACTTGTTGTATTATCGCCGGCTTTATCAAAAATAACATCTGATTCCATGCGCTCTACGGGGACATCTTGCGCGGCCACTTGTGGTGTCATTTGAATGGCAACTGGTACGTTTGTAGCAGTATCAGCAACAGTTTGCAACAGCGTTTGGTCACCTTCACCTTGGTTATTTGACGACACTAAACCAGCGG
>DPKY01000262.1 GCA_003542275.1 Methylococcaceae bacterium
TTTTTTTTATCGATAACGGGCAGGGCTTTTACGTTTTGTTGCTGGAGTATTTTCCACGCCACGTCTAGGTCATCACCGTACTCAACGCAGGGTACGTCACGGCGCATCATGTCCGCGCAGGTAATGTCATCATGCAGGCGTTTTTGTTTTTGCTGTTCTGCGCTCAGTAAGAGTGCATATAATTTATCGCTGGTCACATCAATAAATTCATTTTCTTCATTCAAAGCGTGTTGGACATCTTGCTCAGAGAGTTGGGGAGAGGCGCGGGGGGGAACAGGAGGAGGCGAGTGATGTTTTGAAAAAGTGTGATTGATGAAAGCGACCATCGCCAGTAACACAAGCACATAATAGAAAACAGGCAACAAAAAATGGTAACTGGCCAGCGCATGACCGCCAATCACAGGCGCGAGCGCCGTTGCGGCACCTGGCGGGTGTAAACAGCGTAGCCCTAGCATCGCAACAATACTTGCGCTGACGGCAAGTGCGCTGGCCAGCGGAAATGAGGTGATCCATATCGCGCAAGTGACGCCAACGAGGGCGCAGGTCAGATGCCCGCCAACAAAAGACCAATAATGCGCAAACGGACTGGCTGGCGCAAAGACTAAAATAATCAACGATGCGCCCATAGAACCCAATAAGACCGGCGAACTTGGTGCCATCATATAGGTGATGCACACAACCACTGCGAGCATACACAAAAAACTGTCAACAATAAAAATCAGTTGTTGGCGAAAACGGAAATGATGGCTGGCGGGTGCGTTTTTAGCCCGGCTTTTTAGACGAGAAAACATCGTTTTGGTTTTAAGATGAAAACGCATCAGCATAAATGGCTTTTAGTGAAGCGCCTTGTAGATAAGCCATTTTTTTTGTTTGCGCAACCATATCCGCTTGCCCACATAAATACACGCGCCACCCCGCTAATTGGCTAAATTGTTGTAGCGCAATAGTATTTGCTCGTCCTTGCGCGTAAGGAGCCTCGCTATTTTTTTCTGAAAGACAGGGAGTGTAGTGAAAATTACTGTGTTTTTGCGCTAATTCGCTGAGTGTGTCTTCAAAATACAACCCCGTTGCATTGCGGCTACCATGAAATAAATGAATGTCACCTTGATGCTGATGATTGTCTAGCGCGTCACAAAGTATACCGTAAAGCGGCGCGAGGCCGGTTCCCGTGCCAATTAACAGTAACGATTGCTCAGGGTTGCCCTTAATGTAGTGGCAACCGCCTTGTGCAGGCGATACATCAAGGGTCATACCCACTTCAAGCGCATCAGAGAGCCAGCGGGTAAATTGACCATGAGGCAATACACGGATATGGAAAACAAGCGTATGCTGTGCGTTGGGGGGATTTGCAATGGAATAGCTACGAATGACACCGGCTTTATTGCGTAAATTGACAAATTGTCCCGCGAGAAAAGGCAGTGGCTCGTTAGTTTGCAGGGTGAGTTGTATCACGTTGCTAGAAAGTGGGCGCTTATCCACCACTTTTGCATCCAGCCATGTCTGACTGGTAGTGGGCAGCGCAACAGACATTGCCTTTTCTGGTAGACACAGACAAGAGAGAAAATACTGTTGTTTTTGCTGGGTATCGGTTAATCCCACCTGCGCACTGGCCAACGAGGGGACATCATCAAGACAGCACATCAAACAACTCTGACAAACGCCCGCTTTGCAACCGTAGGGAATAGATTGATTATGGCGCAACAAGGTGTTGAGTACACTCTCACCGAGCTGGGATTCAAAAAGTTGGTCATTAAATGTAATCTGCGTCATTGCTTATTTACTCTATAAAAAATTGCCGATTGTCGTGTCCAAGAAAAATGCCTATTCAAAAATAAGATTGGTCAGCATTCTAAACCCTGTTGTTGTATTTAGCGAAAACCAGGATACGGCGCACACTTGCCCATTTTGGTCTGTTGACAGTGAACTGAATCATGGAATCAATGCTGTTTTTTATTGTCGATACGCTATTATTTGATGTTTTTGCATATTATGCAATGCTAAGGCGAAATTTAACGTTTTTGTCATCACGGCAAAGGCTGAAAAATACAGTATTCATTGCCAAATTTGTGTTATTTACCCACTAAATTAGTTGCCTTAAAACCCTGATTCCTGTTTAATAATCACGGGGTTAGCCCCGTAATAAAAAAAAGAATCATATGTTTAAACATTTGTATAATTAGAAGGTAGGTTATGAAAAAGTTAACTGTTGTCTTATCTAGTTTGTTGTTGATGTCAACCCATCATGTTTTTGCAAAAGATCATTCAGAAATCGCGTTAGAACACGCTAAAAATGCGGCCGCTTCAACCACACCTGCAGAAGTTGTCCAGCACGCTGGCGCTGCATTAGAGCATACGCTCTCAGCAGCTGTGTCGGCAAAAGGTGTGGCAAAAAATCATCTCAACGCGGGTGCAGACGAGCTTGAGAAAGCCATTGACCAAGGGAATCTAAAACAGCTCAGTCCCGCTGTTTCGCATTCCAACGCAGCAGTTGAACACCTGTCTGCCGCAAACGATTCTGCCGGCGCCAATACGAAAAATAGCCGAAAAAATGTCCTTGAATAAGTCACCCATGTTTTAAAGCGTTGCGCAATGCTTTGTCAGTGCTCATTTAATGTAAAATGAGAAGAAAAGGGGCATGATGAAGCATTGCGTTAGAAAATTCACGTCTTTTTAGCGGTACCACTTAAAAAAACTACCTGTTGCGTGGTAAACCTTCACTCAGCTACACTGGTGAGCAATTTTTCTCTTTGCTTTTTAGGTGTTGCCTGTCATGGATTCAAAAAAAATTACGCCTCAACAACTCATGCAATGGCAGAAATGGGTGCAAACCGGTTTTTATGCCCAAGCACAAATGGAACTCGAGGCCGCGCTTAAGTACGCGCCTACGCATCTGGGCCTTTGGAATTTACTTGGCATCTGTCAGCAAGCACAAGAAAACTATCACGGGGCAATTCATAGTTTTGAACGTATTCAAACACTCAATCCACAAATTCCTGAAATTTATTTCAATTTAGCGACGTTGCACACGCAAACCCACGCCCCCGCGCTCGCTATTACGCACTATGAAAAAGCCCTGCACCTCAATCCGCAGTTCACCATGGCGCATTTCAATCTGGCCACGCTCTATGAAACACAACACGCCTTTGACAAAGCCGCTGCACATTATGAGAAGGCGATTGCTTTGCAAGCGAATTTTGTTGAAGCGCTCGTCAATTTAGGCGCAATTCACCAACAACAAGGACAACTGCACGTCGCTCAAAAATGCTATGAAGACGCTTTGCAATGGCATGATGATGCCCAATTGCAATTTAATTTAGGTACAGTGCTGCACGATTTAGGTGAGCATCAAGGGGCTATTGATGCCTTTGAACGTTGCTTGACGCATCAACCCACGTTTGCCGATGCGTGGAATCATTTGGGTGAAACGCACCGTGATGGGGGAAACATGAGCGAGGCGGTGCGTTGTTATCGTGAAGCGCTTGCAACTGCGCCGCAACACCCGCGTGCATTGTATAATTTGGGGGAATATTATTGCCTAGCCGGTGAATTCACAAACGCTTTGCCGTATTTTAACGCCTCCACCTTTTCTGATTCAAAAGAGCGCGGCTTACTGTGTTTATACAAAACACAACAATTTGACCGCTTCAAAGCCGCGCTTGATACGCTTATTGAAAACCAATCGCATACGTCAATACTGTTGAGCGCTTTATCGGCACATTATGCCCATAATTTTGATGTAGAAGACCCCTATCAGTTTTGCCCAAACCCCATGCAATGGGTTGAGCAATCCTCTATTGAAGCG
>DPKY01000076.1 GCA_003542275.1 Methylococcaceae bacterium
AGCTTGTTCCCATCAATAAAAAATACCCGTTGCAATTACTGATGGATGCGTGCAGAGAAAATGCGAAAATTGCCCCGCGCCGATTTATTACCTTTGAGTACGTCATGCTGGAGGGGGTAAACGATACGCTCGACGATGCGCGTGGCTTGATTAAATTACTCAAAACCGTGCCCTCAAAGCTCAATTTAATTCCTTTTAATCCGTTTCCCAATTCGCCTTATCGTTGCTCAAGTAAAGCGACCATTTTAAAATTTAAAACACTACTCAATGACGCGGGCATTATCACCACGGTGCGCAAAACACGCGGTGAAGATATTGATGCCGCCTGTGGGCAATTAGTGGGACAGGTGGCCGATAAAAGTCGGCGGCATTTAAAACTGAAAAATGCGGCATAATCAACAGCCGTCATGATACGACAGAGCATGGTTGCTTGCGGTGGCATCGCGCTAGTATTTTTAAACGCGTGCACACCTGCGTCCGTGCAACAAAATGAAAAAAACAGCGCAACGCTTTATTTGCAATTAGGGGAGCGTTATTTCCAGTTAGATAAATTAGCGATTGCGCACGAAAATTTGATGCACGCGCTCTCACTCGATGCTGAAAATGCGCAGGTTTATCAGGCGCTCGCGCTGCTAAATGAAAAACGTCGCCATTTTGACGAGGCGCACGCACATTACGAAAACGCGCTGCAACGTCAGCCCAATGATATGCGTATACAGAATAATTATGGTCGTTTTTTGTGTCAGCAAGGTCAGTGGCAACAAGGCATTACCCTGCTCGAGCAAGCCGTCAATGATGTGCGCAATGACCACGCTTGGCAAGCAATGACCAACATGGGCGTGTGCTATCGTCAGCAAGGCGATCGCCGCAATGCCGAGCATTATTTCATTACGGCCTTGCAGTTAAATGCAGCGTACTTGCCAGCGTTAGTTGAAATGCAGAAAATATGTGATGAAAAAGGGGATACCGCTGGGGCACAGGCCTATTTAATGCGCTATCAGCGACAAATTTTAATTCAATTCCCCCACGCACAAGACGCAAACACCTTTAACTCTCAGTAAAATTATATGGCAAATATTCAAGCAATTCGAGGGATGCACGATGTGCTACCCGAGCAAACTCCCTTGTGGCAATACGCAGAAAAGCATATTCGTGATGTGCTGGCCAGTTATGGCTACAGTGAAATTCGTTTACCTATTGTAGAAAAAACAGAACTTTTTAAGCGCTCTATTGGCGAGGTGACCGATATTGTTGAAAAAGAGATGTACACCTTTGACGATAGAAACGGCGATTCTCTCACGTTGCGCCCTGAAGGGACGGCGGGGTGTTTGCGTGCGTGCTTAGAACATGGCTTGCTGCATAATCAAGTACACCGTCTTTGGTATTATGGGCCGATGTATCGTCATGAGCGGCCTCAAAAAGGGCGTTATCGCCAATTTTTTCAATTTGGCGTTGAAACTTACGGCATGGCGAGCGCAGACATTGATGCTGAAATGTTGCTGCTCACTGACCGCTTGTGGACGCGACTGGGTATTCGTCGCAAAGTGCGTTTGCAACTCAATTCCTTGGGCACGATTGCCGAGCGCCTTGTCTACCGAGAAGCCTTAGTAGCCTATTTTAACGCACATATCACGCACTTGGACGAGGATAGCTTGCGGCGTTTGCAAACCAATCCGCTACGCATTTTAGATACGAAAAACCCCGACATGAAAGACCTTGTCACCAACGCACCTGAGTTGATGGAGTATTTGGGTGAGGAGAGTCGAGGGCATTTTCAAGCGATTTTAGACACCTTAGATTCAGTAGGCATTGAATACGATATCAATACACGTCTTGTTCGTGGGCTTGATTATTACAGTAAAACGGTTTTTGAATGGGTCACAGAAGAACTTGGCTCGCAAGGTACGGTTTGCGCGGGTGGGCGTTATGATGGTCTAATTGAGCAATTAGGCGGAAGAGCGAATCATGCTGTAGGCTTTGCAATGGGCATGGAGCGTTTATTGTTGTTGCTTGAAACGTTGCATTTGCCCCTTGATGGTCCTGTGCAGGTGTATGTCATTCGCGCTGGCGCAGCGGCGCAAACGCTTGGACTGCGTTTGGCCGAGCAACTACGCAGCGCGATGCCAAGCTTAAAACTCCAGCTTGATTGCGCCGGTGGGAGCGTGAAAAGTCAATTTAAAAAGGCGGATAAAAGTGGGGCGCAGTACGCGTTGATTTTGGGTGAGGATGAAGTGTTGCGTGGTGAGGTGGGTGTTAAATCGCTGCGCGACGCGACGCAGGCACAGCAAAATATTGCGCTGCAAGACGTCATTGTCCATTTAAAAGCGGTAAACTTTCTCTAAAGCACAGTGAAAAACGAGAATATTTATGGAATTATACGAAACAGAAGAACAACAAGTTGAAGCGCTCAAAAAATGGTGGAAAGAAAACGGCACGGCCGCGTTGACGGGGCTGGGTGTTGGTTTGCTTTGCATTTTGGGTTGGAATTATTGGCTAGATTATAAAAAAACACAAACCAGCAAAGCGTCCGCTATGTACGATCAGCTCCTCAAAGACGCCGTCGCGGGTAAAAAAGAAGACGTGCAAACGGTTGCTACACAGATTAAAACCGATTTCAACTCAACGCAATACGCCACTTATAGCCTTTTACTGCAAGCAAAATCTAAAGTAGATCAAGGCGATTTAGCGGCGGCAAAAGCGTTGCTCGAGCCCTTGGCAAATCAATCAAGCAGTGAACTGGGTCAGTTGGCTACCTTGCGTCTTGTTCGTTTATATTTGGCAACAGGGGAATATGAAAAAGGCTTGCAACTCATCGGTCGTCTTGATCCTAAAAAGGCGGCCGGCTTTTCAGAGAGTTATGATGAGTTAGTTGGCGAATTATATGTTGCTTTAGATCGCGTTGATGAAGCGCGAAGTGCTTACGAAAAAGCCCAGCGCAATGGACTTAATTCGCCCTTACTGCAATTTAAAATTGACGATTTAACGGCACCTGAAAAATGGGAAAACGTAAAATAATGCGCCGTTTACTGATTTTGGTCATGGCGTGGTCGTTGAGCGCTTGCACGGCATTTGACACGATGAAAGACTCCATGTCGGGCATTGCAGACTATTTTTCTGGCGGTGAAGATAACGCCGACCCGCCCGCGCAACTCACTGAACTCGACGCGACTCAAGTCGATATTGAGGTGCTTTGGGAGGCGTCTATTGGCGTGGGCGCCGATGAGAAAAATATAAAACTGGGCCTTGCTGCGTTACCTGATCGCCTTATTGTCGCCAATAGAGAAGGACTAGTTGAAGCGCGTAATTTGCAAACCGGTGATACACTCTGGTCAACAGATACGCAGTTACCTTTGTCTGGGGGAATTGGGCTTGGCGATGGCCTTGCCGTTTTAGGTTCAAGCAATGCGGAGGTGATTGCCCTCGACACGCAAACAGGTCAAGTGCGCTGGAAAAGTACGGTTTCAAGCGAAGTGCTTGCATCACCTGTCCTAGCGAAAAATAAAGTGGTTGTGCGTACCACGGACGGCAATGTCTTTGCCCTTGATGACAAAACAGGCGGCAAACTCTGGAGTTATGAACACAATGTTCCCGCGCTGAGTTTGCGTGGCATGAGTACCCCTTTAGTTG
>DPKY01000282.1 GCA_003542275.1 Methylococcaceae bacterium
AGCAATTCCAGCGTTTCTAAATCTAAATCGTTTGTCGGTTCATCCATGACGATAAGATTGGCCGGTTTGGTAAATAGCCTAGCGAGCAATAAACGATTTTTTTCGCCGCCCGATAAACTTTTCACTGGCGAGCGGGCGCGAGCGGGCGCAAAAAGAAAATCGCCTAAATACGAAATAACGTGTCGTTGCTGGCCGGCAATGTCGACAAAATCATTGCCATGTGCAATCGTATCCACCACGCTCATGTCGGGGTCGAGTTGATCACGCAGTTGATCAAAATAGGCAATTTCCAGTTTCGTGCCTTGCTCAACGGTGCCGTGAGTGGGGGCGAGTTGCTTGAGCAATAATTTTAATAACGTCGATTTCCCAGCGCCATTCGCGCCAATTAAGCCGATTTTATCGCCACGTTGAATAAGCGTAGAAAAATTATCAATGATGGTGCGATGACCATAATCAAAATGTAAGTTTGTCACTTCAATGACTTTTTTACCGGATTTTTCACCCGAATCAAGGCCTATTTTTGCTTTGCCTTGGACATTGCGGCGCTCTGCACGCTCTGCACGCAGACGCTCAAGAGCGCGTACCCGTCCCTCGTTGCGGGTGCGTCGCGCTTTGATGCCTTGACGAATCCATACTTCTTCTTCGGCTAATTTTTTATCAAAGTCTGCATTTTGATTGGCTTCGTCTTCGAGTGCGGCGGCTTTGCGCGTGAGATAATCGCTGTAGCTGCCTTGCCATGACACCAAATTTCCACGGTCTAAATCAACAATGCGTGTGGCAAGTTTTTGCAAAAACGCACGATCATGCGTGACAAACAACACGGCGCCTTGAAACGCCAAGACTTGCTCCTCAAGCCATGCAATGCTTTCAAAATCTAAATGGTTGGTGGGTTCGTCAATCAGTAGCACTTGTGGCTCAATGACCAGCGCCCGAGCTAAATCTACGCGTCGTTTCCAGCCACCGGATAAGTCTTTTATTTTTAGCTCAGGCGGTAAATTTAAACGACTCAGCGTGCTTTCAACGCGTTGTTGAAATATCCAGCCATTTTGCGCCTCCAATTCATGCTGTAGATTGCCCAGTTCAGCAAGCGCTTTTTCATCTTCATAATCCATCGTCAGCGACAGTTCATGATAGCGTGAAATGATATTGCCTAAATTTCCCAGTCCGCCCGCCACCGCGTCGTAAATCGTAGCGTCTTCGGGTAAATTAGGGGATTGCGCAAGCCAAGCAAGTTTGAGTTCAGGTTCGCGCCAAATGTCACCGTCGTCAGCGTAAATGTCGCCAGCAATGATTTTCATCAGCGTGGATTTTCCCTCGCCATTGCGCCCTAACAGTCCGACGCGCTCGCCGGCGTCAAGTTGAAAATCAGCGTGTTTGAGTAGCGCGTGGGTACCAAATGCAATGGAAATATCAGATAAACGTAGTAAAGGCATACATTCTCAAGCGTAAGTTAGACAAAAAAGCGCGTGTTATCCGCAAACATTAAAGCTCAACAAAACCGTGTAAACCGCGTTTTGATTTCACGGCAAGAAAGTCTTTGAGCAGGGTTAATTCATCCGTGTCAGGCAGGTGATGGATGGATTGACGTGTGCGAAGTAGACGAAACGCTTTTGATAAGACGTCATAGTTTTCCCCCACAATCCCCGCGCGACGCAGGCCAACACTGTTTAGGCGATAATGTTTAGCAGGGCGACCGCCAATGAGCGTGAAAGGGATAACGTCCATATTGAGGCCGGTGGTGCCTTGCACAATCGCAAACGAGCCAATACGGCAAAATTGATGCGCGACCACGCCGCCTCCCATAAAGACGTTGCTACCCACTTCAACGTGTCCACCAATGGCGACGTTATTGGCAAAAATGGTTTTATTGCCAATCTGGCAATCGTGCGCAACGTGACTGTTATTCATAAAATAACACTGCGAGCCAATAACGGTGGCCTGATTTTCTTTGGTAGCGCGATGGGCGGTGAAGCCTTCACGAAAAACATTGCCCTCGCCAATGTGTAAATACGTCACGGTGGCGGGATTGAAATGCAAATCCTGCGGCACATCCCCTAAAACAACGTGCGGATGTACGGTATTATTGTCACCCATGACAACAAAGGGTTGAATAACGCNNACCGTATTCTTGTCGCCCATGACAACAAAGGGCTGAATGACGCTGTGTGCACCAATGTGGCAATGTGCGCCAATTTTAACGCCACTTTCAATGACCGCAAAAGCGTCAATGCGGGTATTATCACCAATTTGCGCGTCGGGGGCGATGTAGGCGGTGGGGTGAATGTGTGTCATAAAAATTAACCTCGCGGATGAAATTGCGCGTGTAGGGTTTGCAGACGCTCTTGGGCGACGTGCGTGTAAATTTGTGTGGTGGATAAATCAACATGGCCTAGCAGCAGTTGCACCACACGCAAATCTGCACCGTGATTGAGTAAATGCGTGGCAAACGCATGGCGTAGCGTGTGGGGGGAGAGCGGTTTTTGAATACCGGCTTTCAATGCGTAGCGTTTAATAATATGCCAAAACGCATGACGTGTCATATTGGCACCGCGATGCGTGACAAAAATATAATCACTCTGTCGACCAGACAACAGTAAAATCCGTCCTGACGACAAATACGCTTCAAGGTCGTTTAGCGCTTCTTCACCAATGGGCACAAGGCGCTCTCGATTGCCTTTTCCCATTACTCTCACCACGCCTTGCCGCAAATTGATGTGCTCAAACTTTAAATCCACCAGCTCGGAGACGCGCAGGCCCGTGGCGTACAACATTTCTAGCATGGCTTNNATCTCGCATTCCGCGTGGCGTGGCCACTTCTGGCGCGGCGAGTAAACAGTCAACGTCTTCTTCGGTGAGTGTTTGTGGCAGAGCACGCGTGATGCGTGGCGTACTAATGCGCAGGGTAGGGTCGGTGAGAATTTGATTTTCACGCAAAAAATAGCCATAAAAACGTCGTAAACTCGACACAATTCGCGCACTGGTGCGCTCGCTGACACCTTGCTCAAAGCGATAGGCTAAAAAGTCGGCGATTTGCTTCGCGTTAGCGTGCAAGATGTCTTGATTGAGCCAGTGTTGAAAAATAGTCAAGTCGCTACGATACGCATTGAGCGTATTTTGGCTCAAGCCTTGTTCCATCCACAGGGCATCTAAAAATTGATTGATGAATGCGTCTGAGTGCATTGCCTTGCCCTCCAATAAAAAAGGCAGCGTGTCAGCTGCCTTTTTAATTCACGACATTGCCGACAAATAGTCTTATGACAATTTTTCTTTAATACGCGCTTTTCTACCGGTTAAGTTGCGCAAATAATACAACTTAGCACGACGTACATCACCGCGACGTTTAACGATAATTTCGCTAATTAACGGACTGTGTGATTGAAAGACACGCTCAACACCTGTGCCGTGTGAAATTTTACGCACGGTAAACGCAGAGTTTAAACCACGATTGCGTTTTGCAATCACAACGCCTTCAAACGCTTGGATACGCTCACGCTCACCTTCTTTTACACGCACTTGCACAACCACGGTATCGCCGGATTTGAATTCTGGAATGTCTTTTAATTGCGCTTGTTCAATTTGATCAATAATGTTCATTTTTTACACCTTAGTCTACTTCGACTTTAAATTCTGCCAATAAGCGTTCTTGCTCGGCATTTAATGTTTTCTTTTTTAATAAATCGGGGCGTTTTTGCCACGTTCGCCCTAACGCTTGTTTCATTCGCCACTGGGCAATATCACTATGATGGCCGCTTAATAGCACACTTGGCACCGTATCATCATCAATACGCTCAGGGCGGGTAAATTGTGGATAATCGAGCAATCCATTGCTGTGAGAGTCCTGCAAAGCCGATTGCGTATTTCCCAATACATTGGGAAGCAAACGCGTGATCGCATCAATGACAATCAATGCGGCCAGTTCACCACCACTAATCACATAATCACCCAGCGACCATTCCTCATCGCAGTCGCGGGCAATAAATCGCTCATCGACCCCCTCATAACGCCCCGCTACTAAGATAAGTTGCGATAATTCGCTTGCGTCCTCTAGTAGCGACTGCGTGAGCGGTTTGCCTTGTGGGCTTAAATAAACCACCTTACACCGGTCACCATGACTGCTTTTTGCTGCCATGACGGCATCATGCAAAGGCTGATATTTCATGACCATGCCATGTCCGCCACCAAAGGGACGGTCATCAACGGTGCTGTGCTTATCATGCGTGTAATCGCGTGGATTCCACACGTTAAGCGTGACGGTTTGATTTTCAATCGCTTTGCCTGTTACGCCAACACGCGCAGCGTGTTGCACCATATCAGGAAAAAGACTAATTACATCAAAACGCATCTAAAAATCAGCATCCCACTCAACAAGCAATGTGCCTGCCACTAAATCAATGCCAAGCACGGTGTGCTCTTTGATAAAGGGAATGGCGTGTGTGCGCTCACCTTCTACAATCAGCACGTCATTAGCGCCTGTTTCAAGTAGGCTGTCTACAACACCCAGTGTGACACCTTCAGTGTTTTCAACGCGCAATCCAATCAAGTCCGACCAATAATATTCGCCTTGCTTTAACGCTGGCAGTTGAGCGTAATCAATGTAGATATCCCAACCAATTAACGCACTTGCAACGTCGCGGTCGTCAATACCTTTTAATTGTGCAACAACGGCTTGACCTTGCAACTGACCCGCAAGAACATCAAGGGTTTTTATCGTGTTATTTTTTTTCAATATCCACGGTGAATATGCCAAAATAGCACGACGCTCCTTGGTGTAAGAAAAAACTTTTACCCACCCTTTAATGCCAAAAACGCCGGAAATTTTCCCAACGTGCAGTGGATTTTCTTGCGTTGAAGCCAAATTATGCTGCCGCTTTCAACGAATCTTTAATCAATTTCGCAACACGATCAGAAGGTTGTGCACCGTTTGCTTTCCAATGTGCTACGCGCTCGTTGTCTAAGCGCAAACGCTCTTCATTACCACGCGCGAGTGGGTTGAAAAAGCCAATGCGTTCAATGTAGCGACC
>DPKY01000097.1 GCA_003542275.1 Methylococcaceae bacterium
GCAAAACAGCGACTTTCATGCCAAAACCGTTAGTGGGTGACAACGGTAGCGGTATGCACGTTCACCAATCATTGGCCAAAAATGGTGTGAACTTATTTACTGGCGATTTATATGGCGGCTTATCTGAAACAGCGCTTTACTACATTGGCGGTATTATTAAACACGCAAGAGCATTAAATGCGTTCACTAACGCATCAACTAACAGCTATAAACGTTTGGTACCTGGTTTTGAAGCGCCTGTTATGCTGGCTTACTCAGCGCGTAACCGTTCTGCCTCTATTCGTATTCCTTTTGTCAACAACCCAAAAGGTCGTCGTATTGAAGTACGTTTCCCAGATTCTACAGCTAACCCTTACTTAGCGTTCTCTGCTATGTTGATGGCAGGTCTTGATGGTATTCAAAATAAAATCCACCCAGGTGAAGCAATGGACAAAGATTTATACGATTTGCCACCTGAAGAAGAAAAAAATATCCCACAAGTTTGCCACGCATTTGACCAAGCATTAGAAGCCTTAGATCAAGACCGCGAATTTTTAACAAAAGGCGGTGTATTTACGGACGATGTGATTGATGGTTACATTAAATTGAAAATGGAAGAAGTGACTCGTCTGCGTATGAGCACACACCCTGTTGAATACGATATGTACTACAGCTTGTAAAATAAACCCTTTTGGTTTAAAGCAAAAAACGCCCCAGACATGGGGCGTTTTTTTTGGGGTGCATTTTTGCATGAGTCGTGCAAAAAATAGTTGACTATTTTACTCTGTTTTAGATATTATCGCACTGACCTAGAATACATTAAGCGATTTTTCTGAAGTGAGATAAAAGGAATAAAATGAAAACACTGACCAAAGAATTACAAGCGGCTATTACACCTGATATGGCTTTGAAATTATTGAAAGAAGGCAATAATCGTTTCATGAATAATTTAAAGGCAAATCGTAATTTACTTGAACAGGCTAATGAAACGTCAGATGGACAGCATCCCTTTGCCATTATTCTCAGTTGCATTGATTCTCGTACATCAGCTGAGTTGATATTTGATCAAGGTTTGGGGGATATTTTCAGTGTACGGATTGCGGGAAATATTTTAAATGAAGACATTTTGGGTAGTATGGAGTTTGCGTGCAAAGTGGCTGGTTCAAAAATTATTGCTGTACTAGGTCATACAAAATGTGGTGCTATCAAAGGGGCGTGTGATCATGTTGATATGGGAAATTTAACCGCCTTACTGTCAAAAATACAACCCGCTGTTTATGAAGAAAAAACTGAAATCGAAAATCGTCACTCGAGTAATGATGATTTTGTCGAAAAAGTATCTATTATTAACGTAAAACGCACCGTAATTGGCATTCTTGAGCGTAGCGCTATTTTAAAAGAAATGATTGAAAATGAAGAGGTTAAACTCATCGGAGGTATACATAATATCTCAACAGGCGAAGTCACTTTTTACGAAAATCTTTTTTAATATCGAGAAACTGTTATGCACAGTAAAATGACCAATCAAGCCGAGCACCACAATTTTATGCGTGTTGCATTAGCATGGCAGGGGTCCGTAACGCCGCGTATTTTACGGGGTGTTGTTTTATGTAGTGTCTACACGTTTACTGTGTTTTATATCGACGCGCATTATTATAAATTGCCGCGTTTTGCGGTGACGCCATTTGAATATACCGGTGCTATCCTCGGTTTAGTGCTTGGGTTTAGAACCAATGCAGGGCACGAGCGTTGGTGGGAAGCGCGAAAATTATGGGGAGCAATAACGAATCAAATTCGTAATATGTTAGTGATGACTTGGCATTACGGTGAAGAGAATCTCGCGTGGCGGTGGGAGATGACAAAATGGTTAGTTACTTTTGCGTATGCAAGTAAAGCATCATTGCGGATGCAAACCGATTTTGAGGAAATAGCCACTTGGCTAAGTGCTGATGAAATAAGCGATTTGAAAAAAACGCCTCATGCGCCGCTTTTTGTGTCGAGTAAAATTGCCTCATTACTTGACACAGCAAAAAATCGTCAGCAAATCGATTTGTTTCTGTTTACCGAATTTGAAAAACAACGTAGTGCGCTCATGGAGAGTATTGGTGGCTGTGAGCGTATTGTGAAAACGCCCATGCCGCTGGTTTATGCCATTAAGACGCGTCGTTTCATTTTACTTTATTTGTTACTTTTACCTTTTTCGCTCTTAGATGAGGCGGGAACTTTTGCACCATTCATTGCTTTTTTGGTTGCGTATCCACTGTTGTCTGTAGATAGAATTGGCCTAGAACTGCAAAATCCCTTTGCCAAGCAAAATTTAAGTCATTTGCCACTGGATACCCTCTGCGAGGGAATCAACAATAACGCACGCATGATGCAAAAATAAAAGCGGTTTTTAAAAAATTCATCGCTTTATTTTCCACGGGTGATAAGAAATTAAGCGACGTTTCTTTAATTTAAAAAAAGGAGATGATAATGGACTCATATTCTATTGCTGTATTGGTTTTAATTATTTTTATGACGCTATGTATCGAATTGTATTTATCTAAATTAAAGGGATATGTGGCAAGTTTTGTCAAAAAACGCCGTGATATAGAGCGTTAACGGCGTTATAAAATTTCTCAATCCTGTTTAATTAAATAGACCTTATTCTTTAACGGCCTCAATAGATAACGTAATTGTCACGTCATCACTCACGTTAGGGGCATATTTACCCATGTTAAACGCTGTTCGCTTGACAACTGTCGTTGCGTTGGCGCCGCAGGCATCTTTGTTTAATATCGGGTGGCGCATACATTGAAAT
>DPKY01000044.1 GCA_003542275.1 Methylococcaceae bacterium
TGCACTAATTAAGAGAATAAAGATAATATAACGCGCAATTTTTTGTGGATTGAAGCATTATTGACATTTTTGCTGCGATACAATAGTAGCAAGGCGTATGACGCGTTTTAAACTTCAATACATCTTGGTGTGCTACAACATAACCTTGCTTTATTTTATTTGCCAATTAAAAAAATAGTGTTGGAAAAATTGGTTAAACTTTTGAGGAATGATCATGGAAAAAACATACGATTTTAAACTTGACCCCGCGTTGCAAACGACAATGAACGCGTATTGGCGGGCGGCTAATTATTTGTCTGTGGGGCAAATTTATTTGCTAGACAATCCATTGCTCACGGAGCCGCTCTCACTCTCGCATATTAAACCGCGTTTACTTGGCCATTGGGGCACAACACCAGGGCTGAATTTTATTCATGTACATATCAATCGCCTCATCAAAGCCCATGATTTAAATATGATTTTCATTTGCGGCCCAGGTCATGGCGGCCCAGCAATGGTGGCGAATTCTTGGCTAGAGGGAACGTATAGCGAATATTATCCTAACGTCTCGCTCGACAAAGAGGGCATGAAAGCACTCTTTCATCAATTTTCTTTTCCCGGTGGGATTCCAAGTCACGTTGCGCCAGAAACGCCCGGTTCTATTCATGAAGGGGGGGAATTGGGTTATGCACTGTCGCACGCGTATGGCAATGTCTTTGATAACCCTGATTTAATTGCCTGCTGCGTCATTGGTGACGGTGAAGCGGAAACAGGGCCGATGGCCGCATCATGGCATTCAAATAAATTCTTAAACCCTGCGCGTGATGGCGCGGTATTGCCTATTTTGCATCTCAATGGCTATAAAATTGCCAATCCAACACTGTTAAGCCGTATTAGTGAAGCAGAATTGATCAAATTATTTGAAGGGTACGGGTACGATGTTCACTTTGTCGAAGGTCATGACCCGCAAGTTGTACACCCTAAAATGGCGGCGGTTTTAGAAGCGTGTTTAGCGCAAATTCAACATATTCAAAAAACATGGCGCAGCGCATCCGATACCAATGCACTTGAGCGGCCACGTTGGCCCATGATTATTATGCGCACGCCCAAAGGCTGGACAGGCCCTGAGAGTGTGGATGGGAAGAAAACCGAAGATTTTTGGCGCTCACATCAAGTGCCTTTGTCGGGTTTAGCGGGCAATCCAGCGCACGTGGCGATTTTAGAGCAGTGGCTAAAAAGTTATCACCCTCAAGAACTCTTTGATGAACATGGGACACCCCGCGCTGAATTGCGAGAACTCGCGCCAACAGGTCAACGCCGTATTGGGGATAATCCGCACGCAAATGGCGGTATTTTATTGCGTGATTTGCGTCTTCCTAATTTTCAAGATTATGCCATTGACGTGACGCAACCTGGAAAAGTCGAAGCAGAAGCGACGCGTGTCATGGGCGCGTTTTTGCGTGATGTCATGAAAAATAATGCACAGCAACAAAATTTCCGTATTTTTGGCCCAGATGAAACGTCTTCTAATCGTTGGGATGACGTTTTCTCAGCCACTTCGCGGGTTTGGATGGAAAAAAGATTGCCCGAAGATACTGACCTCTCTCAACAAGGGCGCGTGATGGAAATTCTCAGTGAACATACTTGCCAAGGCTGGCTTGAGGGTTACTTACTCACAGGGCGTCATGGCTTTTTCTCGTGTTATGAAGCCTTTATTCATTTGATTGATTCTATGTTTAACCAACACGCAAAATGGCTCAAAACAACGAATCGCATCCCATGGCGTCGTCCGATTGCCTCGTTGAATTATTTGTTAACCTCGCACGTCTGGCGGCAAGACCACAACGGTTTTTCACATCAAGACCCCGGATTTATTGATCATGTGGTCAATAAAAAAGCGGAGGTGATTCGTGTATTTTTACCCCCCGATGCGAATACACTCTTATCCGTGACAGATCATGTGTTGCGTAGTCGCAATTATGTGAACGTGATTGTCGCCGGCAAACAACCCGCGCCGCAGTGGCTAACGATGGACCAAGCAGTCAAACATTGCGAAGCGGGCGTGAGCGTGTGGGACTGGGCAAGTAACGACAAAGGTCATTCCCCTGATGTCGTCATGGCCTGCGCGGGCGATGTGCCAACGCTTGAAACATTAGCAGCAGTGGATATTTTGCGCCATGAAATCCCTGATTTGAAAATTCGGGTGATTAACGTGGTGAATTTAATGAAACTGCAACCGGATAGCGAGCATCCAAATGGATTGAGTGATGACGATTTCAATGAATTATTTACGCCAGATAAACCGATTGTTTTTGCTTACCACGGCTATCCTTGGCTCATTCATCGCTTAACGTATCGCCGTCAAAATCATTTACATTTGCACGTTCGTGGCTATAAAGAAGAGGGCACCACCTCAACACCGTTTGATATGGTCGTCATGAACGACGTGGATCGGTATCATTTAGCTATGGATGCCATTGACCGCGTGCCGCGCCTAAAAGACCAAGCGGTGTATATTAAACAAACATTGCGTAATAAATTGATTGACCACAAGCACTATATTGCAAAACACGGCGAAGATATGCCAGAAATCCTAAATTGGAAATGGTCGCATCCTGTTATTTGATTTAGCATTACGCACATCATCGACAAGATGTTCGGCCGCATCCCCGCGATGCGGCCGTTCTTTTTTAACCGTAAGGAGAAAGATTATGTCTACTTCTGTTTCATTGATGCGTCATTGTCAGCGTATTTTAGATAATCAATACTGCCGCATGAAAGCGAATGCCACCGTGCAACGCATCCAAAATTTGCCCCCTTGCAAACGCTACAGTATCTGGCTTGGCCTGTTTTTAGCGGCACAAGGCCTGATTTTTGGTTTATTGTATTTGTTTTTTGGATGGGTTGTTGTTATTGGCTTTTTGGCGAGTATTTTAGCTGGACTGGCAACGGGGCTTGGTGCGTTGCCGGCGCTTTGGCTAAAAGAAATTTCCAATACACTCTTTAATGGTTTGCTTGGCGCTGCAGCCGGTGTGATGCTGGCCGCGACGGCGTTTTCACTGCTTGTGCCTGGATTGCATTATGGCAACGCATTATGGGCTGGCAAAGGCGTTTACATTGTTTCGATGGGCATGATGTTAGGGGCGTTTTTTCTGCATTATTCTGATAAACAGTTGCCCCATGTACATTTTGATGCGTTGTCGGAAGAAAATTTAAACTCGCTTAAAAAAGTGTGGCTCTTTATCATCGCCATTACGATTCATAATTTTCCTGAGGGGATGTCTGTTGGCGTCAGCTTTGGGTCGGGTGATTTAAAAAACGGTTTTGTTTTGGCCAGCGCCATTGGCTTGCAAAACATTCCAGAAGGGCTTGCTGTGGCGTTGCCGTTAGTGGGGCTGGGGTACAATAAATGGAAAGCGGTGGGCATTGCAACGCTAACGGGGCTTGTTGAGCCTCTTGGCGGTTTGCTTGGCGTGACGATGGTCAGTGTATTTGAACCTGTTCTGCCTATTGCAATGGGCTTTGCGGCGGGGGCG
>DPKY01000253.1 GCA_003542275.1 Methylococcaceae bacterium
ATGATGCGCAAACCACTTTAACTTATTTATTTAATACATGGCAAGAGTGGTTACATGAAAGCCATCTCACTCTCAGCGCCGTGGGCCATCGTGTGGTACACGGCGGCGCACATTTTGACACAATCACCCCCCTCACACCCGCTGTGTTAGCGCTAACTGAAACACTGGATGGTTATGCACCGCTTCACAATCCGCTCAATCGCCTTGGCATTGCCATGGCAGGTAATTTTTTTGCCAATGTGCCACAATATGCCGTTTTTGATACCGCCTTTCATCGCCGCATTCCCGACTATGCAGGACGCTATGCGATTGCAGAGCATTTATCTGATAAAGTGGATTTTTATCGTTACGGTTTTCATGGTATCTCCTGCCAACACAGTGTCAACGTCGCGGCGCAATTACTTGACAAGCCCACCGAAAAGCTCAATTTGATTGTTTTACACTTGGGCGGTGGCGCAAGTGCCACGGCAATTCAACAGGGTATCAGCATTGATACCTCGATGGGATTTTCACCTACGGAAGGGCTGGTCATGGCAAGTCGCTGCGGGGATATTGACCCTATGATTGCCCTCACATTAGAAAAAGAAGGCAGAACCGCACAAGAAGTCAACGAATTACTCAATAAACAAAGCGGCTTAAAAGGCCTTTGTGGTGAAAGCGATATGCGAACGATTTTAGAAAAAGCCACGCAAGGGGATTCGCGTTGTGAATTTGCCTTAACGCTTTTTTGCTATCACATTAAAAAATACATTGGTGCTTACTTTGGCGTGTTGAATGGCAAGGTTGATGCCCTCGTTTTCACAGGCGGCATCGGTGAAAATGCCCCTGCTATTCGCCAACGTATTCTTGCGAATTTAGATGGACTTGGATTTGTGTTAGATGAAAACGTCAATACACAGCCAATGCCTGCGAATACTGACATCAGCAAAAAAGACAGTCGCATAAAAATTTTGTGCATTCACGCTCAAGAAGAGCGTGAAATTGCAAAGCAAATTAACGCGTTCATCAATAAAACAACGTCTTAAAAATTCGCAGGTAATTCGTCATCTACGGCATCAGGTGACGGACGTTTATCATTATTTAAATCTGGCGGTAGATAAAAACCGCCACTACCTGTACCGCTACCGCTCGCAGCACAATTTGCCATCGTTTTAGGTTGTGAACCGTTGATGTAGGGGTAACTACGCGTACTCCCGCCGCAACGGCCACCCGCTAACAAGCCAGTTGCCGAGTCAACATTGACCATCGTGATATTATCGGGGGGAATTAAATTCACCGGCTGCGTGGAAATTTGCTTCATCAGTGAAAGCCACACAGGCAGTGCACCCGTAGCGCCTGTTAAACCAGCAGGTTTGTTATCATCGCGCCCAACCCAAACCACGGATAAATAATCACCCGAATAACCTGCAAACCAACTGTCTTTAGCGTCATTTGTCGTGCCTGTTTTGCCCACTAAACCATAGTCTTTGGGAAAAACGTTATACGCTGCATGGCCGGTGCCTTCTGTCATCACCTCTTGAAGCATGGTGTTTACAATATACGTCACTGACGGGTCAATTACTTGTTTGACAACAAAAGGATAGCTTTGCAGTCGCTTACCGTCCATGGCAACCACTGCGCGGATAGCCTTCAAGTGCATCAAAAAGCCATCGCCAGCAAGCGTTTGATACAGTTGCGTCACGTCCAGTGGCGTGAGCTGCGCTGAACCGAGCAGAAAGGAGGGAAAATGTTCAACATCACGTGTCACGCCCATTTCCCTTAGTGTGTCAATGACGCTTTCAACCCCCACATCCATGCCAATGCGTACTGTCGCTAAATTGTAAGAATGTGCCAGCGCTTTGTGCAAACTCACCATGCCATGTTCACGATGATCATAGTTTTTGGGTGTCCAAGGGGCACTGCCTTTATTTTGCACCACAATGTCGCTGTCGCTCACCATCGAGCCTATGGTGTATTTGTCGGGATTATTCAATGCCGTCAAATAAATAACGGGTTTAATCAACGAGCCAATAGGGCGCACGGCGTCTAATGCCCGATTAAAGCCAGAGGATACCACCTCACGTCCACTTGTTAATGCCGCAATTTCACCACTGTCACGACGCGTCACGACGGCTGCGGCTTCGAGTTCATTCGTATTGGGTAATTTTTCAAGCTGTGCTAATTGCGTTTTGACGGTTTTTTCAAGCGTATCTTGAACGTGTGTATCAATAGTTGTAAAAATACTCAAGCCCTCAGAGGTCAAATCTTCTTCACGGTATTCTTGTGTTAATTGACGCTTAACTAAATCCATAAAATACGGATAGCGATTTGCCGAGCGATGCGCATTGGCCATGACGCCCAAGGGCTTGGCCTTTGCGTCACTGGCCTGTTTGCTTGAAATAAGCGATGCACTGGCCATTTCCTCTAAAATCAAATTACGTCGCCCTAATGCACGTTCTGCAACGCGACGTGGATCGTAATAGGATGGCCCGCGCACGAGCGCCACCAATGACACAAGCTGATGCAAAGGCAAATCTTTGAGTGCGCTGTTAAAATAAAATTCACTCGCGAGCCCAAAGCCGTGCACGGCGCTATTGCCGTCTTGCCCCAAATAAATTTCATTCAAATAGGCTTCTAAAATTTCATCTTTACTGTAGCGATATTCCAAAATTAACGCCATAAGGGCTTCGTTGACTTTGCGCGTTAAACTTCGCTCGGAGGTCAGATAGAAATTTTTGACCAACTGCTGCGTGATCGTGCTGCCGCCTTCGGTGCGGTCGCTGGTGAGGTTGGTCCACAGCGAAAANNAGCCCTGTACCATTCCACCTGCCCGCAAATTGGCTAACATCGCGCGAGCAATGCCACGCGGTGACAAACCAAAATGAGAATAAAAATCACGATCCTCCGAGGCAAGCAACGCGTCAATAAGCGGTTTGGGCGTTTCTGAGAGTTTAATTAAAACGCGATCTTCTTTAATGTTAGGGTATAAATTTCCAATCTGCGCGGGGTCCATGCGCAACAGCGCAACGTCTTGATTTTTTTGATTCAAATCGACGATGTTAACCAACGTCGCATCGGTAAAAGTTAAGCGAAAAAGGCCGCTCTCTTGAGGCTGATCCCAAAAGTCAAAATGACGAGTTTTGAGCGTAATTTGCTGGGCGCGTTTCACATACGTCCCTTCTCCCGCTAAATTACTATCCTGACGATAATGCAGCGTTTGCAGCAATTCCTCAAATTGCAAGGCGCTCATGTTATAGCCAGCATAAAGCTCAACGGGACTGGCATAAACGCGGGCAGGAATAGCCCAACGTTTGCCTTCAAATTGCTTGCGCACACTGTGATCAAGAATGCCCAAATACCCAAACAAGAAAAAACCGCCCGCCCCCAATGCTATCATGAAAAAACTGCTAAACCATGGAAAACCTCGCTTTTTCTTTCTACGAGAGCGTGGGGGTGAACTGTAACGTGAACCACTTGTTTTCTTTCTTTCTGCCATGACGAGATACGAATGTTAAAATTGCCTAATCATAGCATTGCCTTGCTTTGGCTACCACACGCGCATGCAAAATCGTGNNTCCACACGCGTATGCAAAATCCGGTCATTGTTCCGGTAATTGTTAGTGAAGAAAAGTAGAAATTTCAGTAAAATTGGCACCTTGTCTCTTTTTATAATTGTTATTGACTGATGAAAATACTAATTTTAGGCGCTGGGTCAACAGGCGCATCGGTGGCAGAAGCGCTGGCCAGTGAGGAAAATGATATTGTTGTTGTTGATTTTAAAGTGGATTTACTTGAAGGACTCAAAGAGCGCTTTGACATTGCAACCGTCGCAGGCAACGCCGCGCACCCAAGTGTCCTAGAGCAAGCGGGCATTAGTAATACAGATATGGTCATTGCCGTCACAGACCGAGATGAAACCAATATGCTTGCCTGCTTAATTATCAATGCCCTCTACAATAAGCCCCGCACTATCGCGCGAGTAAGAGCCATTGACTACCTCAAGCATCCACGATTATTTAGTTCTAAAGGCATTCCCGTTGACATTGTCATCAGTCCTGAGCAAATTGTGATGCAATCCATTCGCAATCTCATTGAATTTCCCGGTGTCCTGCAAGTTTCCGAGTTTGCTAACGGCCTTGTGCGTCTTTTTTCGGTCAAAGTCATTGCCAATGGCGATTTAACAGGCAAAAAAATCAAAACCCTCAAAGAGCGTTTTGTCAGCGGTAAAACACGGGTGGTGGCTATTTTTAGGCAAGGTTTGCCACTGGGTGTTAACGGTGATGCGACCATTGAAACCGGTGATGAAGTCTTTTTTGTTGCACCACGCAAAGAAGTGCGGCGTGTTCTGGACGAATTAGGCAAATTAGAAGCCCCCATCAAACGGATTATCATTGCAGGGGGCGGACACGTTGGAAAACGTCTTGCGCTGGCCTTAGAAGATAAATATCAAGTCAAAATTATCGAGCGTGACGCGAATCGCGCTAAAAAAATTGCCAACGATTTAGATAAAACCGTTGTTCTG
>DPKY01000030.1 GCA_003542275.1 Methylococcaceae bacterium
CCACAAGTCAGCGGCAGTGCTAACTGGTCAAAAAACGAAAATGACAATGGACGGCCTTACAATAAGTTATACAATCCACACCCTGTCTCAAATTACGACGGTACGCGCTATTACGCATCGCTCAATCAATCCCTATTTGACTTCGCTAAATTTTGGAATTGGCGTCGTGCGAATACCGTAGAAGAGCAGTACAGTGCAGAGAATATCGCCGCGCAGCACGCACTAATGCAAAAAGTGATAGAGAAATACTTTGAGGTGCTCGAAGCACAAGACCAACTGTTTTTCTATCAAACAGAAAAACGGGCGATGGAAAAGCGTTTAGAGCAAGTGCAAAGAGAATTTTCAAAACAATTAGTGAAAATTACCGATGTTTATCTTGTTGAATCGCGTGTCGATCAATTAAAAGCCTCTGAAATTGAGGCAGAAACCATTGTTGTCACAGCAAAAGAAGCGCTCAAAGAACTCACCAACACGCCTTTTTCTGATTTATATCAACTCAAAGATAACGTGCAATATCACCCACTTGAAGGACAGCTAGACCAATGGATTGACGTGGCCAAAAGTGAGAACCCAAGTTTGGCCGCGCAAATTAAGGCCGTTGAAGCGGCGCACGATAACGTGACCATTCAAAAATCCCGTTTTATGCCAACGGTGGATTTACAACTGTACTACTACGATACCAACACGGGTTATCAACAAACCAATTTAGGCACACAAAATTCAACGCAAGTTGGCGCACTCAATGTGTCTGTGCCTATTTTTGATGGTGGCGTGAGTATTCACCGTTTATTTGAATCAGAACATAAGCTAGAACTTGCCAAAAATGAAAATGAAGCAAAGATTCGCGCATTAGTCAAAGAAACCAGTGATTCATTTTTAAGCTCTAACGCGAGCGTGCGACGCATTGAGGCCTCACAAAAAGCCCTAAAATCCGCCGCAAAATCCAGTGAAGCAGCGGATATGGGTTTTAAAAAAGGCGTTGTCACCATCACAGACGTACTCAACGCGCAACAAGAGCAGTTCAAAGCCAAGCGCGAACTCTCACAAGCAAAATATGCGTATATTAAAAATCGCGCTCGCTTTATGCGCTCAGTGGGCATGATTACCGAGCAAAACATTGAAGAAGTGAATACTTGGCTTGCGCCTAAAGTACAAACTGAAAACCCGAGCGTGAATTGATTCACCCTTTTCATTTTTGAAAATCCTCTGAAATAGCGAAATACAAGGGCGCGTTCATGCGCCCTTGTTAATTGCCCTGCTTCTTTTTCGCGTCACTTTCATATCCCAACACGCAATCTAGGAGTATAATAATCCTCAGTCGACGTTGACTGTAATAGCGCCGATAATGCCATCACACTAAATTTTTATCATTATTTTTAATTAAAATAATAAGGGGTTTTACACAATGAAAAAAATGACGACACCATTTGCGGCAACCATTGGCGCAGCACTGATTTCTGGCGTCTCTGCAACAGCGGTCAATGCACAAGAGAATCCATTTGGCGCCACGCAGTTGTCATCAGGTTATATGCAGCTTGCGGCCGCTGAAATGGCTTGCGGGGCGAATATGAAAATGGATGCTCCAAAAACAGCCGAAGGCGCGTGCGCGGGTAAAAAATCAGAAAGCGCCGCTGAAGGCAAATGTGGCAATATGATGGATGGCGATAAAATGAAAAAAGGTATGGAATCTGCCTGTGGCGCGATGATGAAAGGCAAAGAAGGCGCGTGTGGTGAAATGCACGGTGCGATGTCAAAAGAAGGAGCGTGCGGCGCTGAAATGAAATCAGCACCAGCAGAGTCAGCCACGCCAGGCGTGCACCCTTACAAAGCACACTAAAAACGTTGCAAAACAAAAAAGCCGCTTAACAATGTATGTTGAGCGGCTTTTTGTATAAAAGCAGATTATAAAACGAAAAATCTATGCAGCCACCGCATCATAAGCGCGGATAAACTTTTGTCCTTTTGCCACTAACTGAAATTCTTTGAGCAACTCCGCTTTTTTGAATTGCACTTGTGCAATAAACAGTCTATCCATGGCTTGAACTGATTTTAACACTTCTTCAACACGTTGGCGCTCCTCATCGGAGAGAGAACTGCGTAGTAACGCTTCTAAATAGGCCTGACGCTGTGTCAACACATCAGAAAGTGCTACCCAATCGTTTTGTTCAATGGCACTGGAAATTCGCCCTGAAAACGCATTTAATGTCTCAAGCAACATAAGAATAGCACCTCGTTTTTTTTATCGGTAATCTTCTGGAATAGCATCCCACGCTTCTTTCACCGAGCGCATTAACTCACTCACTTCATCAAGCAATTCCACGTTGTTTTCTACACTGGCTTGAAAGAGTTTTGTGTTGATATATTCGTAAAGATTGCTCAAATTCTCTGCAATGACGCCCCCACGCTCTAAATCCACCCCGTCAATGAGACCTCCGACAATGGAAATGGCACGAGAAATATGCGTACCTTTATCCTCAAGGTCATCACGGTCAATGGCGCCTTTCGCGGCATTCACCTGCATCAAAAAACCATTCATTAACATTTGAATTAACGCATGGGGTGTGGCTTCCTCCACAATACTTTCAGTATGCACAGCAGCATACCTATTCGCATACACTCTATTGTTCATTACTGCGGCCATGATTGAAACTCGTCAAATTAGTTATTAGTTAGTGGTTGTTTTTGCAGCAAAAGTTTGTGTCAAGAAAGTACCTGTTGACTTAAACTGTGAGACAGCGGCATCCATCGCATTAAACTGTGCCGTTAGGGCTTTTTGTGACGCATCTAAACGGGTTTGTACTGCCGCTTTATCCACAGTCAACTGTTTTAATTGACTATTTAAACTGTCTTGCTGCGTGCTAATGGTGCCTTTGGCGTCAAGATACTGCTTAATTTTTGTATTCAACTGTGTCGCAACGCCGTTGGTTGAATTAAACACATTGCCCACAGACGTTAAATCAGCTGAAAGTGCTGCGTCAAGTAACGTGCTATCAACCGCTAAAGCGCCTTTTTTATCAAAACTAAACCCAAGCTGGCTTAGCGAGTTGTACTCACCTGAAGCCGAAGCAACTTTGCTTGTCAGCGCAAGTTTCACTTGCGACAAAATCGCTTGAACCGTATTGTTACCTAGTAGCGGACCATTATTGGCACTTCCAGGTGAATCATAAGCGGTAAGCTGCTTAAGCGTATCGTTTAACGTATTATAAGCGTTAGCCAAGTTATTGATGGAGGCTGAAACGGTGCTATTGTCAAAACTGGCTTTCACCTCTGCCGTGCCTGCTGCCACCAGTGTGAGCGTCGCACCGGGAATGGCATCGGTCATCGTATTGGATTTACGGGTAATAGACAGCCCACCTTCACTCGCGTTAGCGGCGTCGGTTGTGGTGAAATTGCTGGCAGTAATCGTTGACACATAATTACTTGGCGTCGCAGTATCTGCAACAATCGCATTGCTCAACGTAAATCGCGTATCACCCGCACTTGCGTCAATGGTGAAACCATTGCTTGCCCCGCCAGACAGTGCAGTCAAGACTAATTTTGATACTTTTGTTCCTGGCGTGGTGGTTGAATCGCTGGTTACAATACTTGCTAACACAAACTTTTTATTGTCTGCTGAAAAATTGATGGCATCACGCAAGCCTTCAAGCGTATTGTTTCCCTTAATTGTATCGCCCGATACAGGATCAACGGTATCTGCCGTCACTGAAACAGTAAATTTTGCCGTACCCGTCGCATCTTTAAAAATAATATCTCCGGGGGTCACCGCATCTGTCACGCTGGCAAATTCCGTTGAATTCACTGATTTTTGTGCATTCGCAGGTGCAGCACTAAAATCGAGTCGCGTATCACCTGCTGAAGCGTCAATCGTAAAGCGATTATCAACGCCAGGTTGCTTTGCTGTAAACACTAATTTAGAAACAGCGGTACCTGGATTAAGCGTGGAGTCAACATGAATTAAACTCGCCACGACACTGGTATTGCCTGGCGCAGTGTTAATGGCGTCAACAACCGATAATAATTTATCGTTTGAGCCGGCTTGTATATTCACAGAAAATTTCTCAACCCCTGCCCCGTCTTTAAAAGAAATTAAACCGGGTGCAATCACATCAGTTGATGAAAATTCTGTATTAGTTACTGTGCGCTGAGGTGTCGCACTTAATGGCTGAGGATCAATAACGATATTGGCATCAGTTGCTTCAACCGTATTGAAATTAGTAGGACTTTTAATTTTATCTAAATTAAACCGTGTATCCCCTGAAGACGCATCAATGGAAAAACCATTCGCACTACCCGCGCCTTTTGAGGTTAAAATCAACCGTGAAACGGTTGTTCCCGGTGATGTTTTGGAATCAACGTTGAGAATACTCGCTACAACGTTATTGTTATTTTTTGCATTGTTAATGGAATCACGCAATGCCGTCAGCGTGTCCGTTGACCCTTTGGTCACGGTCACTGAAAATTTTGGTGCACCGGTCCCATCGTTAAAGGTCAAAATACCTTCACTCACAACGTCCGTTGATTTAAATTCCGCTGTGGAAATAGATTTCTGCGGCGCAGCGAGAGTATTGACTTTTACGGTATGAGATTCTGTCGCAGCACCTGGCACAATCGCAACTTTGAGCGTTTTGTCATCGCTTGACCCAACGCGCTGATTGCGAAACGCACTGCTCGTATCAAGTGCAGCAACAGCATTCTGAAAAGTTGACAAGGCACTTTTTAAAGTGCCAAGTCCACTGAGCTTAGTTTGTGAGGCACTGGTTTTTGCTGCAATCGCGTCTAATTGAGGTTTACCTTCAGCAGCGGTTAACTGACTTACCGTTCCGGCAATATCAATCCCGCTCCCTACACCTAATGTTGTTGTTACAGCAGCCATTTTGTCTCTCCGTGCTCAAGAAAAATAATTAAGCCTTAGTTTGAAGCAAAGAACCTGAGTTACCCTCTAATTCTTTCATTCTTCTCATAAAGTCTAGCATTTCAACCGTTGGAATTTGGCGAACCAACTCACCGGTTTTGCTATCCACAATTTTAACTACGACTCGTTTTGTTGTATCGTCTATTTGAAAACTCAAACTGCGGTTTGCAGCTTGAAGCATTGCATTACCCTTTGAAGCTACTTCTTTTACAGCATCCAAACTCAACTGCTGAGCGGATTCATGTTGCAGTGCAC
>DPKY01000101.1 GCA_003542275.1 Methylococcaceae bacterium
GGTTTGATAAAACACGGATAGCCAATGCCGCCCTCAACCGCGCTGACTAATTCATCAAAATCGTTAGCAAAGGCGTAGCTTGACGTAGGTAAACCTAGCGTTTTAGCTGCTAACGTGCGAATGCCTTCACGGTTCATTGTTAATTGGATGGCGCGGGCATTGGGCACGACGACGCTGTGATGCTGGGCTTCTATGTCAAGTAACGCATCGGTGGCCAGCGCTTCGATTTCAGGAATAATAAAATCCGGCTTTTCTTTTTCAATTAAGGCGTGCAGTGCGTGAGCATCGGTCATCTCTATCACATAAGCGCGATGCGCTAGCGCGTGTGCGGGCGCGTTGGCGTAACGGTCTACGGCAATGACTTCAACGCCAAGGCGCTGCAAGGAGATAACAAGCTCTTTACCAAGTTCACCACTGCCAAGCAGCAAGGCTTTGGTGGCGCTAGACGTGAATGCTGTGCCTAAAGTCATGGGGAATACACCTCAAAAATGGGAAGAAAAAAAAGAAGTTAATTTGCACTATTATAAGCGTTAAATATAACAAGGGGCGTTTTTAGGCTAAAATAGCGCGTAGAAGGCAACTTATCGTTAAGTCCGAGTTCATTTTCAAGGTAAACAAACACGTGAATTTACAATTAACCACTACGCTCCATGCTCGTCTGCCTACCGCACGCGGGGATTTTGTGTTGCATTACTATCGTACCAATCAAGATGATAAAGAACATTTAGCGCTGGTCAAAGGCGTTGTCGCGCAACGCGAAGAGGTTCCCGTGCGCGTGCATTCAGAGTGCATTACCGGTGATGTGTTTGGGTCGCGGCGCTGTGATTGTGGCGAGCAGCTCGCCCGCGCGATGCAATTTGTGGAGAATGCGCAATTTGGCGTGGTGCTCTATTTGCGCCAAGAAGGCCGAGGCATTGGCTTGCAGCATAAATTACAAGCGTATAATCTGCAAGATGAAGGCCTAGACACGGTTGATGCAAATTTAGCGTTAGGCTATCTTGCCGATGAGCGCGAATATGACGTAGCAGCAGCCATTTTAAATGATTTACAAGTACGCTCAGTTGCTCTACTCACCAATAACCCCGCGAAAATTGCCGCCCTCACCGCGCTGGGCATTAACGTGACGTCGCGCTTGCCTTTGGAGGTCGTGGCGAATTTTGATAATGCGGATTATTTAAAAACCAAAGCGANNGAGCGATTTTATGCGTTATTTACTGCTGTTTTTATTGTTGAGCTCATCCTCTTTTATTTACGCAACCGACGAAGATTTGCCCAATGCACAAACGGAATCGCTGCCTGAAGTGCCCGAGATTCCCATGCCAGTGAAAAGTGGTGAAAATTTAGAGCCTGATATTACGATTGTGCGTAAAGGTAAAAACACGCTGCAAGAGTATCGCGTGAATGGGCGGTTATTTATGGTGAAGGTGATACCCGATGTAGGGCCGCCTTACTACCTACGCGATACCAATGGCGATGGCAAAATGGATGTGCGCTCTAATCAACTCGATGACGGGGCAACTATCAATATGTGGCGCATTTTTGAGTGGTAGCGAGGCGCTAAAACACACTAAGAAGGCGTGTTACGCCGTTTTTTATCAAAACGGGCGAATTAAAACACCCGCTGATCAGATTATTTATCGACCATCAACCAATCAAATATCACCTTTGCAAAACTTGCTGATTTGGCGGGATCGGACAAGAGTTGCATCATTTGATTTTGATGCGCCTCGCCGCTTTCCATAGCCGCATCATCAAGATGCTTTTGGGAAATGACCGAGCATGGCTTGCTCGGGGGGATTGTCTTCAATTTGTTTCATGACCATTATTCACAATTCATTTATCATGAAAAAACAATCAAAAACAATGTGTTAAAAAATTATAAAACGATTTACCGCCGTGCAATCAAACAAAAAAGCCATCAGTCCCCTCATGGCTTTTTTGTGTGTACCACCACAATTTATTCGCTTTCTATACTGGCAAGGTCAACCAAGGTGCGAGCGTTGGGCAAAACGGCATTATCAAAAATACTCAGCGAGGGACACAATTTATCCCTCACCACCTCATACATTGACGTGGCTAATTTAACGTGTTCGCGTGAGGCGCGATTGACCCACATCGGTGTTGGTTTTTCACAAAGCTCACGCCCATACATGATACACTTCTGGTTGATTTCTTCTGCAAATTGGTGGTAACGCGCAAGCTCTTCCTTATCGGTGCTGTTTTTCACTTTTTGAAAATACGCATCACGCGCCGCGATGTCTTCTCGCAAGGCTTCCAATTCTTTTAAAAAATCCATCGCTTCACGCAAAACGACACTTGAACTCATAATTTCTCCGTTTATTTAAAATAGTTGCCGTATAAGATTTATGAAGAATACAGTTGTATTTTATTGATCAACGCAGTAATTTTACACAGCTCAAGCAAGATTTCAATTCCTACAAAGGACGTATTGACAGAATTTATGCTAAACGAATGCGGGTGGGTTCGATGACAATTTGTTTTTGTTTGTATAACGCGCCGATAGCTTGCTTGAAGACTTTTTTACTCACACCAAACAGCGCGTAAATGGTTTCTGGCGGGCTCTTATCGCTGACTGTCATGGCGCCGCCATTTTCATGGAGCATCGTTAAAATACGCTCAGTGAGCGGGGCAACCTTGCCATAGCCCGCTTCATGGAGGGCTAAATCGAGGCGCAAGTCCTCTCGAATATGTTTGATTAACCCTTCAATGCGCTGGCCACGTTGCAGCGTTTCAAAGACTTCATTTTCATATAGCACGCCCCAGTGCGTGTGATTGACAATGGCTTTAATTCCTAGCGGCGTCTGATCAGTAATGAGTAAATTGACTTTTTGCCCGACCGTGAATTCATTCTGTTGCATTTCATCACTGACGTGCGCGGTAAGTTTTGTCGATGCAATCAAACGCTCTTTTTCGTCAAGCAACAATTTCACAAAATAAAAATCGCCTACGTCCAGCTCGTGATGCTGTTCACTGTAGGGGAGAAGCAAGTTTTTTTGCATTCCCCAGTCCAAAAATGCCCCGTAATAATTGACGGAAACCACGCGTAAATACGCAATTTCATTGACTTGCGCCCAAGGAATACGCGTGGTAGCGCAAAGATGCCCCTCTCCATCGACAAAAACGAAAACGCGCAGCATTTCGTCTAATTCATATTTTTTAGGGCGTTCATCGACGAGCAAAACGTGTTTGCCCGAGCCTTTATCGCTTAAATAAATGCCTGAACTGTTCTGTTTGCTGACATGGAGCGTGTTAGTTTTGCCGATTGTAATCATAGTGGATGGGGGACATTGCTTAAAAAGAGAGAGAGGGATTTTGATTGTAACACAGATTTTTATTTGATGAATTTCATCGTCGGCTTGTGCGACAATGCGCCGTTTTAAGGCTTTTTGATTTCTTTTTTAAACGGACACTATGACAGATTATGCTGTAGGTTGGGACATTGGCGGTGCGCATATAAAAATGGCCGTGCTGTCTGCACAAAAAATACACGCTGTTTATCAACACCCCTGCCCGCTTTGGCAAGGACTGAGCAAATTAGACTTTGCCGTGACCGCGTTACTTGAAAAACTCCCTAAAAACGCCCCATTGCGTCATGGTTTTACCATGACGGGAGAGTTAGTGGATTTATTTGACCATCGGCACGATGGCGTGGCACAAATTATCGCAGCAATGCAGCGTTTGATTGGCGGCGATGAATTAGTTGTCTTTTGCGGTGAAAAAGGTTTGCACGCTGTGCGTGACGTGACGCGTGCTGATTACGAGGCCATTGCTTCAGCAAACTGGCTGGCGAGTAGCACGTTGGCGGCGATGACCCTCAAAAACGGCTTATTTGTCGATATTGGTAGCACAACAACGGATATTTTACTGTTTGAATCGGGCGAGGTGCGCGTACTTGGCCAGAGTGATTACACGCGTTTGATTTCACAAGAGCTGATTTATACCGGTATTGTGCGCACAGCCGTGATGGCCGTTGTGCAGCAGGTGGTCGACAACGGGCAAAATGTGGGCGTGATGGCGGAGTATTTTGCCACGATGGCAGATGTTTACCGTTTAACGGGCGAGCTTTGCGAAACACATGACCAAACGCCAACAGCCGACGGTGCAGAAAAAACCGTCAACGCCAGTGCAAGACGTTTATCACGCATGGTCGGCGCGGATTTTGAAACAAAGGATTTGCAACGCTGGCAAGGCGTTGCACAGTATATTCGA
>DPKY01000155.1:0-6978 GCA_003542275.1 Methylococcaceae bacterium
GATTAAAGTGCCAAAAAAACCGGCCACGCCCGCCCCAACACAGCGCGAAGCCATTATGCCCAAGGCACGTGAAGCACTACGCACCGAAGTGAGTGCAGAAGCGCGTGATTTGCGTCATTTTTTCCAAGACGATTACGAAGACGATTTTGATGATGTGTTGCAAGAAGAAACGATGCTCTACAAACCCGCCGCTAAGCAAGCATACAGCGCACCCGTAGAAACAGTTGAAGAAGTACCCGCTGCGCCTGTTGAAGAAAAAGAAAATTCATCTGAAAAATTATTGCTACAGATGAGCAAAGAGATTAAATCGCTGCGCAATACTTTTGACAGCAAATTATCCAGCATTAACTTTGCACATCATCTTCAAAACAAAGATGCCGTGCCTGTTCGTACAGAATTGCTTAAAAATTTAGCGGGCATGAGCATTTCAAAAAAGTTAAGTGTCAAAATTGCCAACCGTTTTGCTAACCATACCAATTTTGAGTTTGTGTTTACCCAAGCACAAGAATTACTCTCAAAAGTCTTGCCTATCGCTGAAGATGATTTGCTTGAAACCGGTGGCATTGTTGCCCTCGTTGGCCCAACAGGCGTTGGTAAAACCACTAGCGTGGCAAAAATTGCGGCGCAGTTCACCATCAAACACGGTGCGAATCAAGTCGCACTCATTACTACCGATAATTATCGTATTGCCGCCCATGAGCAATTGAATACTTACGGTCGACTTTTAAATATTCCTGTACGAGTTGCATCAAGTGCGTCAGAATTAAGCCATTTAATTCATAGTTTTTCTGATAAAAAATTAGTGTTAATCGATACAGCAGGAATGAGTCAACGCGACATGAAACTAATCGAGCAAATCAATACACTCAAAGAGAATGATTTGATGATTAAGTCTTATCTCGTTATGTCAGCAGCAACTGAGTACAAAGCAATGAATGAAATTATTGATGCGTTTCATATTTTTAAACCTCACGCGGCAATTTTGACAAAAATTGACGAAGCAGCCACTGTCGGCTCGGCGATTTCGTCTTTGATTGAACATAATTTACCCCTCTCTTTTATTACCAACGGTCAACAAGTCCCCGAAGATATGCGTCACCCTTGTGCAAGAAAATTAGTGGCACAATGCGTGACGGAATTGGATGTTGAAGACGATTACAGCGAAGAAAACAACGAAGCATGGGTGGCTCAAGGTTATGCTTAAACAACCAGATCAAGCAGCGGGCATTCGGAAACTAAACAAAAGTAAACCTGTACGCGTTATCGCCATTGCCAGTGGCAAAGGGGGCGTTGGGAAAACGAATGTTTCGGTGAATGTGGGTATCTCTTTAGTGAAAATGGGACAACGTGTCGTGTTGATGGACGCGGATATGGGACTGGCTAATGTCGATATTTTACTAGGGGTTTATCCAAAGTATAATCTGTCACACGTTCTCACGGGCGAGAAGACTTTAGATGAAATTATGGTCACCTCGCCATCAGGGTTAAAGCTCATTCCTGGTGCGTCGGGTATCCAAAAAATGACGGAACTCTCAACCATTGAACAAGCCGCTGTCATTCGTGCATTTAGTGAGATTGACCAGCAAATTGACGTGTTAATTGTCGACACCGCCGCAGGCATTTCATCAAGCGTCGTCAATTTCTCACGCGCGTGTCAAGAAATTATCGTGGTTATCTGCGACGAACCGACATCGCTAACGGATGCGTATGCGTTTATTAAGCTGCTGCATCGTGATTATGGCTGTAACCATTTCCATATTCTGCCCAACATGGTGCAATCTGTGCAGCAGGGTAAATCGCTCTTTCAAAAACTCAATAAAGTCACCGATAATTATTTGGATGTGACCTTGCAATTTGCAGGGGCGATTCCTTATGATGAGTATTTGCGCCAGTCTGTGCAAAAACAAAATCCAGTGGTCTTAGCCTATCCGCGCAGTAAATCTGCGCAAGCCATGAAAGCCATTGCCACAAAAATTGATAGCTGGCCCATTAAAGCGCAAGCGGGGGGCTATATCGAATTCTTTATCGAACGTATGGTCAAGTATGCCTCGCAAAAGGATGTCGCATGAATAAGCCTTTTCTGATGAGCTTGCCGTCTAAAAAAAGACAGTCGTTTTTTATTTTTCAACCTGTTATCCAAGAGGAGGTTGCATGAGTGCTGTTGCAATGTACAGTTCCGTTCAAGACGGCGGCATTGACGAGCAGATTATGCAGCATGCGCCCTTAGTTAAGCGCATTGCCTACCATCTGCTGAGCAAACTTCCCAATTCCGTTCAAGTCGATGATTTAATTCAAGCGGGTATGCTGGGGTTACTTGAAGCACTGCGAAACTACGATTTAAGCAAAGGAGCGAGTTTTGATACCTATGCGGGGATTCGTATTCGTGGTTCTATGCTTGATGAAGTGCGCCGTTGTGATTGGGTACCACGCTCCGTTTACAAAAAATCCCGCACGATTAGTGATGCTATTCGTATTATTGAAAATGAAACCGGATGCGCAGCAAAAGACGCTGAAGTGGCGCAATATTTGAATATGAGTTTAGACGAATACCATCATATTCTCCAAGATTCCAATAATTGTCGCGTGTTTAGTATTGAAGAATTGGCGCAAACTGGTGATAATTATCTCGAAGAATCCTCAAGCGTCAATGATACGCCACTTGAAACACTCACATTAGAAAATTTCCAAAGTGCTTTAAGCGCGGCGATTGCCTCTTTGCCTGAGCGTGAGCGCTTAATTATTTCACTTTACTATGATGAAGAATTAAATTTGCGTGAAATTGGCAAAATTTTAAATTTAACGGAATCACGCGTGAGTCAAATTAGCTCACAAGCGGTTTTGCGTTTGCGCTCTCGCTTGGGTGGTTGGTTAAATAATGATTAAAGATTGACCAAGGTGTCGTGATAATTGCTCAAATAATGTACAATAGCCCAAGAAAATAAGCGTTGCTGATGTATTATTAAACGGCGAGGGATGCTGTGCAAAAATGGGAAAATAAGAAAGAGAAGGCAGAGCGAGTGCGTGTTATGCGACACTTTCTTCTGCCTTTATCCATGCTGGGTGATTAAACAATCATGACCATAAACCGTTTCAAACGCACAGAACGTGCTTATTTTTGCGGAGGATGTCCCAATGTTAGAAGTTCAAGCTGTTTCGCCTGCTTATCCGATGAAAAAATCCAAAAAAATTCATAAAGATGACTATCGTATGCCTAATAAATCACCCAAGCGTCCGCTAAAACTTAGCGACGATTACGAGGAAGAACACGATGACGCCACCCCTATCGAACATATCGACATCCATGCTTAGTGACACAATGGTGCTTTGGGGGCTGGTTTTTTTAGCCATTGCTTGCTTGGGATTGTCTGTTGCGGTGGTGTGGCTTAGTCGTCTTTATTTGACGCTAAAGCACGATTACACCACCCTTGACGCCATCACACAAAGTAACAAAAACGACATCTTTGGTTTATGTTCTGCTGCGCTGAGTGTGAATGAGCATACAGGCACCATTCATGACAAATTACACGAAGTCAAACAACAGCTTTCGCAAATTTCTGAAAAGATGTCGGACTTGCGACAATATGAGCCCATTGACGCTAATAGCCCCTACAACGTCGATATTCGTAAGATTCGAGATGGTGCAAGTATTGATGAGTTGATGCGTCAATCTGAAATCAGTTATGACGAAGCCGCGTTGCTCATTCGTCTACATGGCGGCAAAAAGCCCGCCTAACGCTTCACTTCATATCCAAATTTCCAAACCAAATTGCAGAGAAAATACTTGTGAATGTAGAAAATAAAAGCGGTTTAAATTACAAAGCAGCAGGGGTTGATATTGATGCCGGCAATGCACTTGTTGAGCGGATAAAACCCATTGCCGCAAAAACACGCACAGCCGGCGTCATGGCAGGCCTTGGTGGATTTGGCTCGTTATTTGAACTACCGCTTGATCGCTATCAACATCCCGTTTTGGTCTCGGGGACAGATGGCGTGGGCACAAAGCTCAAATTAGCCATCGACTTGGGCAAGCACAATACGGTTGGGATTGATTTAGTGGCAATGTGCGTTAACGATATTATTGTGCAAGGTGCTGAACCGTTATTTTTTCTGGATTATTTTGCAACAGGTAAATTGGATGTAGATACCGCTGCTGCTGTCATTGAAGGCATTGGCAAGGGATGTGAACTTGCTGGGGCGGCGCTAGTGGGTGGCGAGACAGCTGAGATGCCTAATATGTATGCTGATGGTGATTATGATTTAGCCGGTTTTTGCGTGGGTATTGTTGAAAAAACACAGATGCTCGACGGCAGTTTGGTGAAAGCGGGTGATAAATTGATTGGGCTTGCTTCTTCGGGGGCACACTCGAATGGTTACTCGCTTATTCGTAAAATTATTGAACGCAATAACGCCGCATTAAGCGACCCTTTTGATGGAACAACCTTAGGCGAAACCTTGCTTGCGCCAACACGCATTTATGTCAAGTCGCTCCTCTCATTGCTCAAACAAGTGCGGGTACACGCGCTAGCACATATTACCGGCGGTGGACTCACGGAAAATCTGCCACGCGTCATTCCTGAAAATTTACGGGCAAATATCGATTTATCTACCTGGCAATTTCCAGCTATTTTTGATTGGCTACAAAGCAATGGCAATGTCTCACAAGAAGATATGCTCGTGACATTTAACTGCGGTGTTGGCATGGTCGTCTTTGTTGCCCCTGAAGACGAGGCAACCACCTTAAAACTGCTCGCAGAACTGGGTGAAAAGGCGTTTACGCTTGGTGAAATTGTCGAAAGTGAAGGCAAAGCACACGTGCATTATCTGTAATTTCAGCCTTATCCAACGCAAATAAAGCAAATAAAAAGGCGAATTCAATTCGCCTTTTTTGTTTGGAAAAATGTCAACATCAAGCGGCTTGTATTTGCGGTAACTCGCCGCCTACCGCCCATAACTTTTCAATCTGATAATACTCACGCGCTTGCTGCGTCATCGCGTGTACAATCACATCACCTAAATCTAATAGCACCCAATCGGAGGTCATATCGCCTTCCATGCCCAGTGGATACACGCCTTGCTCTTTCACGGCGATTTCCACATAATCGCATAACGCCTTAATGTGACGACTTGATGTCCCCGTTGTGACAATCATATAGTCAGTGAAACTGGTTTTATTGCGTACATCAAGTACCGTCATGTCTTGTGCTTTGCGCTCATCTAACACACTTTCAACTAATTTTAATAAAGCCTCTGTTTGCATAATTTTCCTTTTTTTAATCGATAAATATCAGTTTTTGTAGAGCTGATGTTGCGTAATGTAATCAATCACCGCGTCGGGCAGTAAAAAACGCGGACTGTAGCCTGTTGCCATCATACCGCGAATTGCGGTTGCCGAAATGGCTAATTGCGTAATTTCTTGAAAAAACAAGCCCCCTGCGTTGTATTTTTTGAGCAGGGTTTTGTCGTCAATGAGGCGTTTTTTAAAAAAATGGCCTAATGAATTGAGCACCGTATCGGGGCGTGTGATGACGACAACGTGTGCTACATCAAAAATTTCCTGCCAACGATACCAGGTGGTTAATTGGTTAAACGCGTCACTGCCTAGAAATAGCAACAGCGTTTGCGCTGTATTTTGACGCAGTGCGGTGAGCGTATCAAACGTGTAAGAATAGCCCTCACGCTCTAATTCTTGCGCATCAATGACCAAATCCTGCTGATTTCCCACCGCAAGCCTTAACATTTCAAGGCGTTGACGGGCGCTCGCTGCGGTTTGCGAACGGTGCGAGGGCTTCGCACAGGGAATGAGACGTACATGGTCAAGCTCAAACAACGCTTTGAGCTCGAGCGCCGCCCGTAAATGCCCATAATGCACGGGATCAAAAGTACCGCCAAAAATGCCAATCATTTATTGTCGAATATGGCCATCGCCAAGGACGATATATTTGAGCGAGGTTAACCCATGAAGCCCCACTGGCCCGCGTGCGTGCAATTTATCGGTACTGATGCCAATTTCCGCCCCTAAACCGTATTCAAAGCCATCTGCAAATCGGGTCGAGGCATTGACCATAACCGAGCTTGAATCCACTTCACGCAAAAAACGCCGCGCGAGGGTGTAATCTTCCGTCACAATCGCTTCGGTGTGCTGAGAGCTGTAGCGATGAATATGCTCAATGGCTTCGTCTATACCGCTGACAATTTTAATAGACAAAATGGGCGCAAGATATTCCGTTTGCCAATCTTCGGGGGTTGCTCGCGTGCAATCATTTAGCAGTAGTGAACAGGTTTTTGCACAGCCACGCAAGGCGACGCCTTTTTCAATATAGGCTTGCGCGAGCGTAGGTAAGAGCGTTGGGGCAATTTTTTCAGACACGAGCAGCGTTTCCATCGCATTACACACGCCATAACGATGCGTTTTGGCATTGATTGCGATGCGTATCGCTTTTTCTCTGTCCGCGCTTTCATCAATGTACACATGACAAATGCCGTCTAAATGTTTAATCACGGGAATGGTCGCTTCAGCGCTAATGCGCTCAATGAGGCTTTTCCCTCCACGAGGCACAATCACGTCTACAAAATCACGCAGGGTAATTAGCTCACCCACCGCCGCGCGGTCAGTGGTTTCCACAATTTGCACGGCCCCTGCTGGCAGCGACGCGTCAAGTAGTCCCTGCGTGACACAGTGGACAATGGCTTGGTTGGAGTAGATGGCCTCTGAGCCACCACGCAAAATACACGCATTGCCTGATTTTAAACACAGTGCCGCTGCGTCTACGGTGACGTTAGGGCGCGATTCATAAATAATGCCAATGACGCCTAACGGTACACGCATTTGCCCCACTTGAATGCCGCTGGGGCGATAACATAAATTCGTGATTTCACCCACAGGGTCGGGAAGGGTGGCCACTTGGTGCAAACCTTCAATCATGGCATCAATACTGTTGACTGACAGCGTTAATCTATCAAGCGCGGGCGTGTCTAAAC
>DPKY01000155.1:6991-8837 GCA_003542275.1 Methylococcaceae bacterium
AGCAATGATGTGCGCTTGATTGGCTTTTAAGGCTTGCGCAATGGCGAGAAGTGCTTGATTTTTTGATTGTGTACTTGCGTGACTGAGCAAACGTGCCGCCGCTTTGGCTTGCTTGCCTACTGTTTGCATATAAGCGTGAATTGTCATGTTTTAAAAATACCTTTAAATAGCTAAAAGTTCAATAGCGCGTAACGCACCACCAGCAAAAATGCCTGCTAAAATATCGTCAAGCATAATTCCTAAGCCGCCATGAACGTGTTTGTCGACCCATTTTATGGGAAAAGGTTTGAGAATATCAAAGAATCGAAATAAAACAAATCCCATCAACACCGTGTGCCAGTTTAATGTCAATGCGCAAAACCACATTGTCACCAAATAACCTGCTACCTCGTCCCATACAATGCCATTAAAGTCATGTTCACCGAGCAAATTTGCTGCTTCACCGCAAATTTTAATGCCCACCATCACGGCAATGCACGTCAAGACACTGTATNNCAGTAAATACACCGGAATTGCCGCCAAGGTGCCGCAAGTCCCCGGTGCTTTTTTTACCAGCCCAGAGCCAAACCCAAAGGCCAAAAACAGTAGCGGATTTTTTAAAATAGTACGGGGTGTGAGTTGATTATTGCCGTAAGTGTCAAGAAAAATGTTCATAGCCTTTTGCAGAAAGTGTGTGGAGGTGACCAGATTTTTTGAGGCGCAGGCCGGTTTGCTGCTCGATAATGCCAATACGCGTACAATTTGGAGGGATACTATGTATGCGGTGGGCTGGCACGGTAAAACAGAGTTCATAATCATCACCTGCCACAAGCGGCATCAATGAATCTTGCGTTTGTGCTATGTATGTGCCCACTTCTGCAGACAGGGGGAGAGCGTCCCAGTCCAAACACGCCCCCACGCCACTTTGCGTTAAAATATGCCCCAAATCACTAAATAGCCCATCTGAAATATCAATACACGCATTCGCCACGCCGCGTAGCGCCAGTCCCGTTTCAATTTGCGGCATAGGCGTGTGAAAACGCGTCAGCGCGTTGGGCGCGGCAGGTGAAAATGCCCCTTGGGCTATTTTAAGCCCCAAACCCGCTTCCCCCAAATTGCCCGTCATGAAAATGCCATCGCCCACTTGCGCAGTCGCGCGTTTTAACGCTTGCCCTTGCGGGACAATTCCCATGGCTTGCACCGTTAATGTTAACGGCCCTTGCGTGGTATCACCACCAATTAAGTCCACCGAAAATGTCTGTGCTAGCGCTAAAAAACCCTGTGCAAAACGCTCTAGCCAATGCGCATCAACACGCGGCAAAGTTAAAGCTAACGTCACGGCAATAGGCGTAGCCCCCATGGCAGCTAAATCACTTAAATTCACGGCCAATAACTTATGGCCAAGGTACGCGGGATCCACATTGGCAAAAAAATGGACATTTTCTACCATCGTATCCGTGGTGATAGCCAATTCATGGCCGTTGGGCACAGACAGCAACGCGCAGTCATCACCCACGCCTAGACGCGTCTGGGCGTTGTAGTGTGTGGCTTGTTTAAAAAAAGTGTCGATGAGTGAAAATTCGCTTAACATCCCTATCTCACGCTATTTTTTGGCACGGGCGCGGCGAGCTTCTTTTGGGTCGCAATGCAAGGGACGATAAATTTCAATTCTGTCGCCTTCTTCCACGATACGCTCAAGCTGGCAAGGTATTGAAAAAATCCCCACATTCAGCGAACTAAGCGCTTGCGTAGAGAGTTCATCGCACTGCCTTAAGATACCTGATAATTCAATCGCTTGCTCAACGCGGCAATTTTCAGGTAATGTCAGCGCGAGCAGATATTGCTTTTGAGGCGTGGCGTACACCAC
>DPKY01000188.1 GCA_003542275.1 Methylococcaceae bacterium
ACATAAGTAGCTTTATCGGGTGCGTTTTCAGGTGACACTGTCCAGCGCCACATACTTTCTTCGGGTTCCGTCCATGGATTTTCGAGAACGCGACCTTCGTAGGAAATGTGCAGTAAATTTGCATCCATGGAATAAGGCGATGCGCCGCCCTGCTTCATTTCAACGGGAATATTGTGTTTAGCGGCATAATCAAGCAAGGATTGACGTGAATTCAAATCCCATTCACGCCAAGGTGCTATCACATGAATATCTGGACGCAGGGCATAAGCGCCCAGCTCAAAGCGGACTTGATCATTGCCTTTACCTGTTGCGCCATGTGAAATAGCATCAGCCCCTGTTTCATTGGCAATTTCAANNGCAAATCATCAATATAAATTTCATTGATACCCATCAATTTTGCTTTAGCACGCGCCGGCTCAACTTCTTCTCCCTGCCCTAAATCAGCGGTGAATGTGACGACTTCACACTGATACACATCTTGTAGCCATTTTAAAATAATAGAGGTATCAAGCCCCCCTGAATAGGCTAAAACCACTTTTTTTACAGTTGACATACGCTTCCTAACTTCTTAAAAATTAAAACAATTATTTTTTAATAATACTAATGCCTTTGAGTAAATTTAACGCTTCATTTAACGCATAATCTTTTGTCTCAGCGGCGGCTTTGTCTTTATTGTCCGCATCGGTTTGCGCGGCAGGCTTTTCTTTTGCATTTTGTAAATGATTGGATAAATCCGCCTCTTTAACCGGTTTAAAATCTGATTTGTCGAGTGCTTCCAGTTTCATTTGCGCAAGCGCAATGTCAGGCTCAATGCCTTCAGCTTGAATAGAGCGCCCTGATGGCGTGTAATAGCGTGCGGTTGTCAGCTTCACAGCCGCGCCGTTACTGGTGGGCAAAATGGTCTGCACAGAGCCTTTACCAAACGATTTTTCGCCCATGATGATCGCACGTTTGGAATCTTGCAGCGCACCCGCCACGATTTCTGACGCAGAGGCCGACCCTGCGTTAATTAACACCACCATCGGTGCCTCATCAATGAGATCATCTGGCGCGGCATTAAAACGCATTTCAGAGTTGGCAATGCGGCCTTTGGTGTAAACAATTAAACCGCTTTTCAAAAAAGCATCACTCACTTCAACGGCGGCATTTAAAACGCCACCAGGATTATTACGCAAATCCAACACCAATCCGCTCAAATTACCGTTATTCTCTTTTTTCAACGCCGCTAAACTTTCTTTTAAATTATCGCCCGTAGCGGATTGGAAACTGCTAATGCGCACATAACCATAATTTTTCTCAAGCAATTTGCTTTTCACACTTTTGGTTTTAATCACATCACGAATAATGCTAATTTTAAGCGGCGTATCCACCCCCTCACGCACCACGGTTAATAAAATTTTACTGCCCGCCGCGCCGCGCATACTCTTCACCGCATCCGCTAAACTCATGCCTTTGACGGGTTTATCATCAAGACGAATAATTAAATCGCCTGTTTTAATGCCTGCACGTTGCGCTGGCGTGTCATCGATGGGTGAAACCACTTTAACAAAGCCGTTTTCCATCGACACTTCAATGCCCAGGCCGCCAAATTGCCCGGTTGTGCCTTCTTTCAATTCTTGGTATTCATCAGCAATTAAATACGCAGAGTGTGGATCTAAGCCACTGAGCATCCCGCGAATCGCATCTTCTAATAATTTTTTATCTGACACCGGTTCGACGTAATCTTGCTTAATGCGTCCAAAAATTTCAGTAAATGCTTTTAAATCCTCCAAAGGCAGCGCGTCAGTGACTGGCGCGGGGCTTTCATCATGGGACTGTGCAAATACCGCACCGCCAACCCCTACAAGACCGCTTAGTGCAATACCTAGCGACAACAAATAGCTCGTTTTATTTTTTAACATAATTTTATTGATATACTCGAAATAGTGTTTTATTTAGTGTTTATTAAATTTAGGTCTTTATAACAGGCACGCATCAGTCAAAAATAGCGGGTGACTTCTTTAATTTCAATGACACCACTCCATGGGATCAACGGCTTTTCCTTTTTTGCGAATGCCAAAATACAAACTCGCTTGATCATGACCACCGCTCAATCCCACCGATGCAATCACGTCTCCGGCATTCACCACATCACCCACTTTTTTGTATAAGCTCTGGTTAAACGCATAGAGACTAATATAACCTTTTCCATGGTCAACGATAATCAATAATCCATAACCGCGCATCCAATCGGCATACACAATTTTACCGTCGGTAATGCTTTGAATTTCAGTTCCCTCTGGCGCAGCAATCAACACGCCATCTAACTTGCCTTCCTCGCGTGCGCTCCCAAACTTCTGAACCAAATTGCCTTTAACTGGCCAAGGCAACTCGCCTTTTAGTGCTGAAAAATCATTTTGTAACGCAGGGAAATGTGACGCACTAGGCAGTGTTATCGCCTCGCCCGTATTCTCGGTTTCCCCCTTTTTCACGCTCGCTAGCGCATTGTTTTCTTCATCAAGTATTTTAGGTGCAACAAAAGCCGCTTCTTGTGCCTCAATGCGCTCCTTACGTAAAGCACGCGCTTTGAGAATTTCATCATTTAAATCATTACTTGACGTTTGTAGCGAACTTAATAAATTCTTCAATTCACTTTCGCTGTCTTTTAAACGGTTCAACTGCTGTTCATTGGACAAAATATCAGGAGAAACTTGCCCGAGCAATTCTGTGCGTTTTTTGCGCAGTGACTCTACGGCGGCTTGTTCTACCTTTTTTTGCGCCACATTACGCTCTAATTCAGCTGTTTCTTTCTCATTTTGCGCCTTAAGCGCTTCAAGTCGCTGCAAAGATTGTGTCACACTGGTCAATTGACTCACGCGC
>DPKY01000049.1 GCA_003542275.1 Methylococcaceae bacterium
TGTGTAAACTCTTTCCTGTGACAGATAAAAATAACGATGTTAACCAAGGTGGGGATGGCACTAGGTAGATTCAAGGCGTAAAAAAGATTTTTTATGAATTTATTCTAAAAATAGGACAACGCAATCACTTGAAAATACTTTATAATGGGCAGTCGACAACCTAATTTTGAAGTGTGATGAAGCAAGTATTGTGGCCAATAGTAGTCATTTTTTTGTGGTATAGTACGCACAGTAAAGCAGCACCCGCGCCAATGCAATGCGTGGCATTTAGTCCCTATGTGAATACCCTCACGCCCAATAATGGCCCCGCGCCAAGTGCGGCGTTAATTGACACGCTACTGGAAAATATCGCCACGCAAACCCCGTTTCGTTGCATTATGACCTACGGCGTGTTGAACGGTTTAGAAACTATTTTTCCTATCGCTAAAAAACGAGGGATTAAAGTTATTGCGATTTTATGGCTCGATAAAGACAAAACCCTCAACACAGATTCCATTTCTCATGGCATTGCGCTAGCGCGGGCGTACCCTGATACAATTATCCGACTAAGTTGTGGCTCAGAGATGCGCACACGCCATGATTACGCCTTCGATAGCGAAACAGAGCGTTGTTTAAATGCGTTGCGTGAAGCCAAAGTCCCTCAGCCAATAGGTGTCATTGATACCTGGTGGGAGTGGTGTAATCGAGAGCAACCTTGTCACCCAACACGTTTTAGTGCGCAAGTGGATTGGGTTGGGATTAACATTTTCCCGTGGTGGGAAAATCGTTATTCAGGTTTATTTCCTTGCGTTGAAGCTAACGATGCCGCTGATTTTCATCTAGCACGTTGGCAAGAGGTTAAAAATAGTCATCCAAGCAAGGAGGTCATTGTCACGGAATTTGGTTGGCCAAGCGCGACGCGTGAATTAACGCAGAAATCCACGCAAGCTAACAATATATGTGGTCAAGCGAGTGCTAAAAATCAGCATGAGGTGGTTGCGCAGACGTTTAAAAAATTACAGAAAAAAGCGGTATCGGGCGTGGTATTTGAGGCTTTTTCAGAAAATTGGAAACCCAATGAAGAAGGGGAGGCGGGGCGTTACTGGGGGCTTTGTGATAGTTTTCCACCTTATACCTGTCATACTTCTTTATTGCATCTTAATCCCTAAAATTTATTTCATCGAGACTCTGCTACGTGAAATCATTTCTCCTTATGCTCAATGCGTTATGTTTTGTTTTCGCTTCACAAGCAAGCTACGCGCGTCACGCGGCCATTTTAATTGATGCGAGCAATGGCAACATTTTACACGACGTTGAGGCGACCCATTCGTGGTACCCCGCATCATTGACTAAACTGATGACACTCTATGTGACATTTGATGCGCTCAGTAATCAACAAATTCACCTCCATGACGTGATGCGAACCTCTGAGCACGCCGCAGAACAACCCAATAGCAAATTAGGTTTGCATCGTGGTGAGCATCTGAGCGTGGAAGAGGCCATATTGGCCATTATTACACGTTCAGCCAATGACGCAACCGTGGTATTAGCTGAACATCTTGCGGTAACCGAGGATAATTTTGCCGTCCGCATGACCGCCAAAGCCCATTCTATGGGGATGTATAACACCTATTTTATGAATGCAACGGGCTTGCCTAATGATTGGCAAGTGACCACAGCGCGTGATATGGCCGTACTGGCGTGGAAAATACAAAAACAATTCCCCGAATATTACGGTTATTTCGCCGCGCACAGTTTTGAATTTAAAGGGCACGAATGGCAAGGCATTAACAAATTTACCGCAACCTATGAAGGCGCAGAAGGAATGAAAACAGGCTTTACTTGCGCCTCGGGCTATAACCTTATTAGCGCCGCCACGCAACATGGTCGACGTTTGATTGGGGTGATTTTAGGCGGTCATACCAGTGCAGAACGCTACAATCTTATGGTCAGTCAAATGAATCATGGCTTTGCAGGCGATTATCCCGTGACAGGTCATCTCAATACCATTGCAACCAGCAACGCGGGGATACCGCCTCGTCAATTAGAATGTGGCAGTGGTTTTACGCACAGTGATGAGCACGACGTTTCGCATACGGCGCTCCATCGAGCAAAAGGACGCCGCGCATTACTATCGAGCAAAATAAAACCCCGTCATACCCGACGTGCACATCACTAAGGTGCGTGACGATTTCAAAAATTATTGATGACCAAACCGGCATAATTTTGTATAGTTGCCGAAGATTTTTAACAACGGGATGTGTCTTTTGGGGCATCCCGTTTTGCATATAAGAAGGAACGTACTTTAATGAATTCCGCACAATTAGTGTTAGAAGATGGCAGCATATTTACTGGCCTATCCATAGGCGCTGAAGGCTGTAGTGTCGGTGAGGTCGTTTTTAACACCGCGCTAACAGGGTATCAAGAAATTCTCAGCGACCCCTCCTATGCGCAACAAATTGTTACCTTAACCTATCCGCATATCGGCAATGTCGGCACCACCAGCGAAGATAATGAATCACGCGGCGTGTTTGCTAGCGGACTTGTGATTCGTGATTTGCCTTTGCTGACAAGCAACTGGCGCAGTGAAAAAACATTGCAGCAGTATTTAATTGATCATCAGGTGGTGGCCATTGCTGACATTGACACGCGTAAATTAACACGACTTCTGCGTGATAAAGGCGCTCAGCGTGGTTGCATTATTGCTGGTGAAAAGACATCGCTTGCGCAAGCGCACGCGGCCATTGAGGCTTTTGCTGGCCTGAAAGGGCTTGATTTAGCAAAAGAAGTGACAACCAGCGAAATGTATGAATGGACAGAAGACACTTGGGATTTACGCAAGGGGCATCAACCTGCGCAAAATTTGACTAAACACGTGGTAGCTTATGACTTTGGGGTCAAGCGTAATATTTTGCGTTTACTGGCTAATCGTGGCTGTCGCGTAACGGTTGTGCCTGCCAAAACACCTGCCGAGCAAGTGCTTGCGCTCAAGCCGGATGGCGTGTTTTTATCCAATGGCCCAGGTGATCCAGAGCCGTGTACTTATGCTATCGACGCTATCAAAGCCATTTTAGACACCAAGACGCCTGTTTTTGGTATTTGCTTAGGTCACCAATTACTTGCGCTGGCCAGTGGCGCGAAAACCCTCAAAATGAAATTTGGCCATCATGGCGGCAATCACCCTGTCCAAGAAAAAGCCACCGGGCGCGTGATGATTAGTAGTCAAAATCATGGGTTCGCCGTTGATGAAGCGTCATTGCCCTCTAATTTGATAGCCACTTATCATTCGTTATTTGATGGGAGTTTGCAAGGTATTCAACGAACAGATTGTCCTGCGTTCAGTTTTCAAGGCCATCCAGAAGCCAGTCCAGGCCCTCATGATGTTGAAGCCTTATTTGATGCGTTTATCGCATTGATGGACGCCAAATAGGGTGCTCACTTGTCTTTATTTGCCTGACCGTGTTTGTCTTAGCATCATTTATGACGCACTCGACAAGCTATTTCGTGTCATGTTGAAATAAAAAAATAGAAAAGTTATACAAAACCACTCAACGTATAAATAAATCATGCCAAAAAGAACCGACATAAAATCCATTTTATTATTAGGCGCGGGCCCAATTGTTATTGGTCAAGCGTGTGAATTTGATTATTCAGGCACGCAGGCCTGTAAGGCGTTGCGCGAAGAAGGGTATCGCGTTATTTTGGTCAATTCTAATCCTGCGACGATTATGACTGACCCTGATATGGCTGATGCAATTTATATCGAGCCTATTGATTGGCAGACGGTGGAAAAAATTATTGCAAAAGAGCGCCCAGATGCCATTTTGCCTACAATGGGGGGGCAGACAGCGCTGAATTGCGCATTAGCGTTAGATGAGCAGGGTGTGCTGGCAAAATACAATGTCGAGATGATTGGTGCAACCAAAGAAGCTATCAACAAAGCCGAAGATCGTCAGTTGTTTAATGATGCCATGGCACGTATAGGCCTTGAAGTCGCAAAATCAAAAACGGCGCACTCAATGGAAGAAGCGCTTGAGGCCCAAAAAGAAGTCGGTTACCCCACGGTCATTCGCCCCTCTTTTACAATGGGTGGCAGTGGCGGCGGCATTGCTTACAATAAAGAAGAATTTATTGAAATTTGCGAACGCGGTTTGTATTTATCGCCCACTAATGAATTATTGATTGAAGAATCTGTTTTGGGTTGGAAAGAGTATGAAATGGAGGTCGTGCGTGATTCAAAAGATAATTGCATTATCATCTGCTCTATTGAAAATTTTGACCCAATGGGTGTGCATACGGGCGATTCCATTACTGTCGCGCCCGCACAAACGCTCTCTGATAAGGAATATCAAATTTTGCGTAATGTGTCGCTGGCTATTTTGCGTGAAATTGGCGTAGACACGGGCGGATCAAATGTTCAAGTGGCTATCAATCCCGTTGATGGGCGCATGATTATCATTGAAATGAATCCGCGCGTGTCGCGCTC
>DPKY01000263.1:0-210 GCA_003542275.1 Methylococcaceae bacterium
AGTTAGACGAGCGTTTAACCACTATCACCCAACACGTTCGTCATGCCGATAGTGAAATTGAGAAAGATTCTGAAGAACGTGTTACCCAAAATGAGAATAACGACGTTGACGATTATTTAGGCAATTCTGCGCGACGTGAAATGAAAGCCATTAAAGACGCCATTGCACGCATAGACAGGGGGGATTATCACATTTGCCAAACCTGTGGTG
>DPKY01000263.1:229-7383 GCA_003542275.1 Methylococcaceae bacterium
AATTCACCCAGAGCGCTTAAAAATCATTCCTTTCTCGGACGTTTGCATTAAATGCGCTCAACAAGCCGAAAAATAACGGTTTTCACACTAAAAGCAAACTAAAAAACAAAAGCATCAGGCAATAAAAAAGCCCTGCATAGCAGGGCTTTNNTGGCTCCCCCGGACGGGCTCGAACCGCCGACCCAATGATTAACAGTCATTTGCTCTACCGACTGAGCTACAGGGGAATAAACTCTTAAATGGCGCGCTCGGAGAGATTCGAACTCCCGACCGATCGGTTCGTAGCCGATTACTCTATCCAGCTGAGCTACGAGCGCGTGCTTAAAGATTGCATTATGAGGGATAGCTAAGCAGCTGTCAACTCTTTTTTTTGTAAAACAGATATCTATTTTTTGATTCTATTTAAAATACAAAGAAAATCAATCAGATAAAAAGAATTAGTCAATCACTTTAGGGACTAAATACAAACCGTCTTCTGTTTTAGGCGCGATGGATTGAAAATATGCCCGTTGGTTGACTTGCGTGACCTCGTCTACGCGCAAGCGTTGCACTTGATCCATTGGATGCGCCATCGGCTTGACGTTTATTGTGTCTAAATCGGCCATTTGCGTCATCAATGTTAAAATACTATTTAAATCGGTTGCATAGGCCTCAACGTCTTGTTCATCAATGCCTAGGCGTGCTAAATGGGCTATTTTTTTCACTTCTACTGCAGATAACATTGTCATCACTCCACTAAAAAAATTTTAAATTTTATATTATCATGCTAACAATATTTTATCGCTTGCTCAATGACGGACTTGATTGATAAAGTAGCACCATTTTCATCGCCACCTTTAAAAGGATACAACCAGCAATGTTCAAGAGAATTCGCGGTCTTTTTTCTAACGATTTGTCTATCGACTTAGGAACCGCTAATACACTAATTTATATTCCCGGACAGGGTATTGTACTCAATGAACCTTCCGTTGTGGCGATAAAAGAAGACAAAATTCGCGGCGCAAAAACCATTGCAGCAGTAGGGCTTGAAGCAAAGTTGATGCTCGGGCGCACGCCTGGCAACATTACCGCTATTCGCCCCCTCAAAGATGGCGTCATTGCCGATTTTGCTGTCACGGAGCGAATGCTGCGCTACTTCATTGAAAAAGTCCATAAAAGCAAATTTTTACGCCCCAGTCCTCGCATCCTTATTTGTGTGCCTTGCGGCTCTACGCAAGTTGAGCGACGCGCCATTAGAGAGTCTGCGGCAATGGCCGGTGCGCGTGAAGTCTATCTCATTGAAGAACCCATGTCTGCGGCGATGGGTGCGGGATTACCGGTTGCGGACCCATGTGGCTCGATGGTGCTCGATATTGGTGGTGGCACCTCTGAGGTTGCCATTATTTCCATCAACGGCATTGTTTACGCCAATTCTGTACGTATTGGTGGTGATCGTTTTGATGAAGCCATTGTCAATTACGTCAAACGCAATTATGGCACCTTAATTGGCGAAACCACCGCTGAACGCATCAAGCAAGAAATCGGCACCGCATACCCAGGTAGTTCAATGCGTGAAATTGACATTACAGGCCGTAATTTAGCCGAAGGCGTGCCGCGCAGTTTTACCCTCAACAGCAATGAAATTTTAGAAGCCCTCCAAGAGCCACTCTCCGGCATTATTGGCGCAGTCAAATTGGCGCTCGAACAAACGCCCCCAGAACTGGGTGCAGATGTGGCAAGTCGTGGTATTTATTTAACCGGTGGTGGCGCGTTGCTCAAAGATCTTGATCGTTTAATTGCAGAAGAAACGGGCTTACCTGTGCATATTGCCGATGATCCCCTCACCTGTGTTGCCCGAGGCGGTGGCATGATTTTAGAGATGCTGGATAAAAAAGGCGTGTCGACCTTTTCACTTGAATAAACAATCCACGCTGTTTTTAGGTTTGCACCGGCCTAGAGCGTGCGAGCGTGTTTTAATTTTATCTACGGATTGTTGCCATTAAACTCTTATTTGCCAGCAGCTCATCCATTAACTTGCGTTTGTTGATTGCCGTTATTGCATCGGTCGCTTTGTTAATTACCGAATACCGCAGCGAGCGCCTACAGCCGCTGCGTGCGACGTTGTCTGTGCTCACCGATTCACTTAAATATGCGGTTGATTTGCCCGTGAGTCTGTTTGAAAAAATAGCGGATGAATTAACTAGCTATGAAACACTCAAAAAAGAAAATACCTCTCTGCGCCAAGAGCAACTGGTCAACAAAGCGCAACTGCTCAAATTTGATGCCCTTGAAAAAGAAAATATCCGTTTGCGGGCCTTACTGGAAAATTCGTTCAAATTAGGCGAACAGGTGCTGATTGCTGAATTGCTGTCTATCAATATGTTGCCTGATGAGCATATTATGGTCGTCAACAAAGGCACGCGTTTTGGCGTACACCCACAGCAACCCGTGTTGGATGCAAACGGCGTGGTGGGGCAGGTCTTTCGCGCCTTGCCTTTTAGCTCGGAAATTATGCTCATCACCGACCCTAATCACGCCATTCCAGTTCAAGTCAATCGCAATGGCCTGCTGACGATTGCGGTGGGTAGTGGTATGTCAAATCAACTCAACCTGCCCTATTTGCCCAGTAACGCTGACATTCGCCCTGGGGATTTACTCATTACCTCCGGCCTTGGCGGTATTTTTCCTGCGGGCTATCCTGTAGGCATTGTCGATGATTTCCCCCAAACCACCAATAAATCTATCCCGCGCGTGACCGCCACACCTAAATCACTGCTGGATAGAAAGCGTGAAGTGTTAATTGTGTGGAGTAGCAACACTCTCATGCCTTTCACCACGCCGCTCACAAAAACCCCTGCCGACAATGAGCAATAGTTATAGCGTTCTGCGAATTTTTAGCACATTGCTCATTGCCATGTGTTTGCGTATTTTGCCGCTCTCTAGCGCGGCGGCGCCATTTAACCCTGACTGGGTATTGCTTGTTCTCATCTACTGGAGCCTCGCTATTCCCGAGCGCGTAGGCATTGCGCACGCCTGGGTGATGGGCATTTTCGTGGACGTGCTACTTGGGCGCCATTTTGGGCAAAATGCGCTAATTTACGCCATTATTATCTACACCTGCCTCGCATGGCACAGGCAACTGCGCCAATTCCCCGTCGTGCAACAGAGCGCGTTTATTTTTCTTTGCTTACTGTTTTCACAGCTGTTGCTTTTTTGGTTTAAAAATGTGTATGCCGTTGGGCAAAACGGTGGAAGGTTTTGGCTACCGATTCTCAGTGGAACACTGCTTTGGCCCTTTATTTATCAACTGATGCGCTCAATTCGTCGGCGCTAGCTGTCTTTACATTATTTGTTATATGCCACGCGCTTATCGTTTTCAAGATAATTCGGTTGAAAATCGCGTTTTTTTTCATCGCATTATCGCCGCTTTTTTTATCGTTGTCCTGCTCACCGCGGGCTTGATTGTTCGCCTTGTGTATTTGCAAATTATTGGCCATGAACACTACGCCACGCTCGCAAAAGAAAATAGCGTTAAAATTCAACCCCTTGTTCCCGCACGCGGCATTATCTATGACCGTAACGGAAAAGTGCTCGCAGAAAACACGCAATCGTTTAGTTTAGAACTGATTCCCGAGCAAATCAGTGACCTCGACACGACACTTTCGCAATTGCAAAAATTGCTTAACATCCCCAATGAAAAAATTGAGCAATTTCAAAAGCAACGCAAACACCAAAAACGCTTCATTAGCACACCGCTCCTGCTGAGCATGACCGATGAAGAAATTGCCAAATTTGCTGTCGTTCGCCCTTATTTCACGGGAGTAGATATTGCCTCGCGTCTTGTGCGTAATTACCCTTACGGCGATTTAGCCGCGCACGTGGTGGGCTATGTTAGCCGTATTAACGAAGCCGAAATGAAAACCTTGCCGCTCTCAGAATACCGTGGCTCAAGTCATGTGGGAAAACTGGGCATTGAAAGTTTTTATGAAACGCAACTGCACGGCAAAACAGGGTATGTTGAAATTGAAACCAATGTGCAATCACGCGCCATCAATACGTTTAATACCGTCTCGCCTGTTTCTGGTGCAAATTTGCACCTCACCCTCGATATTGATTTGCAAAAAACCGCCTACGATGCGCTGGAGGGGTACAATGGCGCGGTGGTCGCCATGGACGTCACAACGGGTGGCGTACTGGTTTTCGCCAGTCGCCCAGGGTTTGATCCTAATCCCTTTGTTGTTGGCATTGACTACGATGCTTACCAAACGCTGCAATCCTCTGAAAATCAACCTCTCTACAACCGTGCTCTGCGAGGGCTCTATCCGCCCGGTTCAACCATGAAGCCTTTTGTGGCGCTCGCGGGGCTAGAATACAACGCCGTAGGCTTTGAGCAACGACATTACTGCCCTGGCTACTATCAACTGCCCAACGTACCTCATAAATATCGGGACTGGAAACACGGTGGTCATGGCTGGGTGAGCATGAGTGAAGCCATTACCGAGTCCTGCGACGTGTATTTCTACAGTCTCGCCTCTGTTTTAGGTATTGATACCATGCACCATTTTCTACAGCAATTTGGCTTTGGTGAGAAAACAGGCATTGATTTAGTCGGTGAAAAAACGGGACTCCTCCCCTCGCGTGAGTGGAAAAAACAGCAAAAAAATCAAAATTGGTATCCTGGCGAAACACTCATTACGGGGATTGGTCAAGGCTATATGCAAGTGACGCCCATTCAACTTGCTCGCGCCACAGCCATTCTGGCTAACGGCGGTAAAACGATTACACCTTTTCTCGTGGATAAAATTGTCAGCCCCTCAGACACGCAAACCAATACGCAAGGGCATGAAAAAAATATCGCACTCAAAAGTGCGAACATCGCCCACATTACTGACGCGATGGTCAATGTNNAACCCATTGAAAAAAACATACCGCTAAAAAGTACCAATATCGCCCACATTACCGACGCCATGGTCAATGTGGTTCACGATTCACACGGCACCGCAAAAAATATCGGTAAACACATCAGCTATCAAATTGCGGGAAAAACTGGCACCGCGCAAGTTTTTAATATCAAACAAGAAGCACGTTATAACGAAAATGCCATTGATTTTAAATTACGCGACCATGCCCTATTCATTGCTTTTGCACCTGCGGATAAACCCAAAATTGCCATTGCCGTCGTGGTTGAAAATGGCGGGCATGGCGGCTCAGTCGCCGCGCCTATTGCTGATAAAGTAATTCAACAATATCTGGAGAGCATCAATGTACATTGAAACCCGTCATGAAGACTTTGAGAAGCATTCCTTTATTGGGCATATTTTGCGTAAATTGCATATTGATATTCCGCTGTTTGCCACGCTGATGCTGATTTCTATCCTCAGTTTTGTCATTCTCTACAGTGCAGGTGGACAAAGTTTAGACGTGTTAATTCGCCAAGCGATGCGTGTTGCACTCGCTTTTGCGCTCATGATTTTTCTCGCCCACATTGAGCCGTATCAATTCAAACGCTGGTCAGTAATTTTATTTAGTTTGGGCATTTTTCTGTTGCTCGCCGTGCTCATTTTGGGCGAAATTGGCAAAGGTGCACAACGCTGGCTTGAGCTGGGTGCGTTTCGTTTTCAACCCTCTGAGATGATTAAAATCACCACGCCCATGATGATTGCTTGGTACTTAGCCGAGTATTCACTGCCGCCCAAACCTAAGCAACTGCTCATTGCCAGCGGGCTGATTATCCTGCCTACCCTACTCATTGCAAAGCAACCCGATTTAGGTACCGCACTGCTCGTGGCCAGTTCAGGGGCGGCCGTGCTGTTTTTTTCAGGCCTTTCATGGTGGTTTATTATTGGCATTGGCGTGCTACTCACGGCATTAACGCCTATTCTCTGGCATTTCATGCACGATTATCAACGCGCTCGCGTGCTGACTTTCTTAAACCCCGAAGCCGATCCCCTTGGGCGTGGCTATCACATTATTCAATCAAAAATCGCCATTGGCTCGGGCGGTTTATATGGAAAAGGCTGGCTTGGTAGCACGCAATCAGAGCTGGACTTTCTCCCAGAGAGTTCGACTGATTTTATTTTTGCCGTGTTTGCAGAAGAATTTGGTCTGTTTGGTTGCGTGAGCTTGCTTATTTTGTATTTACTTATTATTGGCCGCTGCCTCTATATTGCCTCACAAGCCCGCGATGCTTATTGCCGCTTGTTGGCGGGGAGCTTGGCATTCACGTTTTTTGTGTATGTTTTTGTTAACATTGGCATGGTCATTGGTGTACTCCCTGTTGTGGGCGTGCCTTTGCCGCTGGTGAGTTATGGTGGCACGTCGATTGTAACGCTGTGCGCGGGGTTTGGTATTTTGATGTCCATTCATACCCATAAAAAATTATTACAGCACTAATTCCAGCCTATTTAAAGCAATTCACGGTACAATGGAAAAAGTCCGTGTTATTTGCGCACCAAGGCTAATTTCTATTCTTCAAATGTTAATAATATCAATTTAAGAGGTTAAGTGATGATGAATTTCAGTGATTTTCTCAATGAAGTAAAAAGTAAAGCCGGTGAATTGAAAACACAGGCACTCAAATTTAAAAACAAAGATTTCTTAGAAGCGGCGATGGCAGGCTCGGCGCTAATTGCCATGGCCGATGGGCATATTAGCTCAGAAGAAAAACAAAAAATGATTAAGTTCATTGAAAGCAACGACGCTTTATCGGTTTTTACCACCAGTGACGTGATTAAAGCCTTTCAAGATTTTGTTGCGCAACTTGAATTTGATAAAGACATCGGTGAAGCCAAAGCCTATTTAGCCGTTGGCAAAATGAAAAACAATGAAGAAGCCGCGCGACTGCTCATTCGCATGATTATTGCGATTGCGTCCTCAGACGGTCATTTTGATGCACACGAGCAAGTCGTTGCTGGAAAAATTGCCAAAGAGCTCGCTTTAGTGCCTGCTGAATTTGGTTTATCCTAGTTTTTTTCATGAACAGTGCAGCACCTTTGAGTGTGATGGCAAGCAAGCACATTGCTGGCGTAACCTCTGAGGTGATGCGCTATGCGTTTGGCGCCGATACACGATAATCACCTTTTTTAGAGTTTGATTTTTTTCTCCCCTTACATTATGTCCATGTCATGCGCCTAAAAATCATTTTTCGTCTTATTCACATTCACTGGGTATTACTT
>DPKY01000220.1:0-2963 GCA_003542275.1 Methylococcaceae bacterium
GTCTGTATGGTCAACCGGTAACACACGCTCATCACCATGATAAATAAACCACTTTGACCACTGCGCATCACTTTTGGCAAGTAATGAATACACTTTTTCGGGCGTGGTGCCGCCAGCTAAGACAAATTTGAATTGGCCTCGTGCCTCAATGGCTTGAGAGGCGAGCGTTAAAATGCGCTCACAGACAAGGTGGGCAATTTGATCGACAGGTTGACTAATTAACATAACTCTAAAAATAATAATTAAAAATAAAAAATTGAGGCGCAAAAATTTAAGGTAAAAAAAACTGCATACGCAAATGCTGTTGCGTATGCAGCGTGAAAAAAAGAATAAATTATTTTTCGGGGGTGAGCGAGGTTCGCCAGCCTTGGCAATCTTTATCAAATAATCGACTGTCTTCAGGGCCCCATGAACCGGCAGGGTAGGTGGCAACGTAATCGCGTTCAATGGCCCACGCTTGCAAAATCGGGTCAACAATGTGCCACGCGTGTTCGACTTCATCAAAGTTTAAAAATAGTGAACGGTCGCCTTTGAGTACATCAAGTAGTAAGTCTTCATAGGCATCAACCACTTTTTCATCTGAATTACGAAAACTCGCGTCCAGTGAACTGGTGCGCGTCTTCATTTCCAATCCAGGTTCTTTGACTGTCATTTCAATGCGAATACATTCCTCGGGCTGAATGCCTAGCATGACCCAATTTTGCTCCACAGCGGTGTGATTGACACTGTCTCGAAAGAATTGCAACGGCGGCTGTCTAAAGCAAATGGAAATCACCGATTGCCCTTTTTTCATGCGCTTTCCTGTGCGCAGATACATCGGCACGTCACGCCAGCGCCAATTATCAATGTAGAGTTTCATTGACGCATAGGTTTCAGTGATACTGCCTTCGGGGATGTGTTCTTCTTCTAAATAGCCTTTGACTTTTTCGCCGTTGACAACACCTGGGGCGTATTGTGCACGAAAGGCTTGGGCGTGCACAGCCTGTTTTGGAATGGGGCGAATGGACTTGAGCACTTTGAGTTTTTCATCGTGCAGTGCCTGCGCTTCCATGGAAACAGGCGGCTCCATGGTGACGAGCGTTAAGAGTTGCAGCAGGTGACTTTGTAGCATATCGCGCATTGCCCCTGAGCTGTTGTAGTAATCGCCACGGTTATCAATGCCAATACTTTCGGAGTGCGTGATTTGAATATGATCAATATAATTACGGTTCCACAGCGGTTCGAGCATCACGTTAGCAAAGCGGAAAACGAGCACATTTTGCACGGTGCCTTTGCCCAAATAATGGTCAATGCGGTAGGTTTGCTCTTCGGTTAAATGATGGCAAATGCGTGTTTGCAGCGCTTGAGCGCTTTCCAAATCGTAGCCAAACGGTTTTTCAATGACCACGCGTCGCCAGCCGTGTTGTTCTTTGAGTAAACTTTTTTGGCTTAAATGCTCAACAACCAGCCCAAAATCGGCGGGGCTGATAGATAAGTAGAAAATCATGTTTTTTGGAAAAATCGCCTCATCGAGAATGACGGCTAATTTGTCGTAATATTCCGATTGTTGCAAATCACCCGCGAAATAATGCAGACGCGCTGAGAGGCGTTGAAAGACTTTTTCATCAAACGCGTCTTTGGTTTTCGCTTTAATCATATCGCGCACTTCTGTGAGCCACTTTTCCTGTGTCCAGTCGCGTCGTCCTAGCGCAAGAATTTTTGTGCCTTCAGGCAGTTTATTGGCTTCATCTAAATGATAAAACGCGGGCATCAATTTCACGCGAGAAAGGTTTCCCGCCGCGCCAAAAATAACATAAGTACAGGCTTCAAGATTCATGCGTACAGCTCCTAAAAGAGATAAAAGTGGAGAGTGAAGCGCAAATTATAAGCCCACGTTTATGATTCAAGGTAGCCTTAATGTTGTTTGAAGTCCCTTATTGGCAATTATGTTAGGCAATACCAGTAATGGCATTACCCGAGATAGTCAATGCACCTGCGGTTACACCTGTTAATTTAATTAAAACATCCGTGGCACCTACTCCCAGCGTTCCATCGGAAATGTAAACAAACGCATCGCTGCCCTCTTGCCAGATTGCCGTTGCGCCAGCGGTGGCTTGCAGCGCGGCGGCGACGGCGGCGAGATGTTGCGCGAGTGAGGTGTCTGTTGTGTCAAACGTGGCTAGTCCTGACGTAATCGTTGCTACGCCCGCGCCCGCTGTGGCCGTTTGCATGCCTAAAATTAACGCCGTTGCGGCAATCGTATCAAGATTTGCCCCCGCTGTTTTCGTAAAGTCTGTAATGGTATCGAAGTTAGTATCTGTGGGCGTGCCTGTTGATGTGGTTGAGAAAACAAAGCGGTCAAGACCGGCGCCACCTGTGATGGTGTCTGCCCCTGCACCTGAGGTGATGGTATCCGCACCCGAACCCGTGACAATGGTTTGGGCCCCCGCGCCATCGGTTACGACAAATTTAGCCGTTACGGCGGCCGCTGTTGTGCCTGTAAACGTTTGATTTGCCGTCGCAAGACCTGTCACGGTAATCGTATCTGTCGTGCCTGCACCTGCTACGGTGATATTACCCGACCCTGCCGCAATAGCTAAAGCGTTGCCTGTTGCATCGGCTGAAGTGATGTTGAGTGTGCCTGAACTGCCCGTAGCGGTAATTGTTGTCATCGCAACACCGCCCGTGATAGCGTAATTGCCCGTGGCAGCGCCTGTTGTGAGTATTGTGGTCGTCGCGGCGGCAGTGACTGTGGTGGTGGCTGAACTTAAATTGGTCACGGTTTGTGCGGTTGTGCCCACTGAAATAGTCGTTGCTGAGGCGCCGGTAAGGGTATAAACGGAGCCAGTCAAACCTGCTGATGCCGTGATGGTTTCGACATCTTGAAACGTGGCGGTGTTGAGCGTACCTGGTACAGCGGCTATGGTGTCTGTGCCTGTACCACCATTCACGGTCACGCTGGCTAAGGCTGTTGTAATAAATGT
>DPKY01000220.1:3017-3332 GCA_003542275.1 Methylococcaceae bacterium
CGCCCGTACCACCAATTATGGTTGTGGCAGTTACGACTGTTGAAAATATTATCGTATCAATATTCGTTCCTCCTGTGACGGAAATACCATCACTGTCGGAAAGAGTGAGGATATTCGCAAAATTACCTAAAGTGAGTTTATCTGCACCCGTGCCGCTATCCACTGTAGCTATTGCTAGTGTGCTGAAAGTAATTGTATCAATGCCAGCTCCTCCGGTGATAGATAAGCCATCACTGTCGGAAACCGTGAGAGTATTGACAGCACCCTGTAGTGTCAGCATATCTGCGCCTACGCCACCGATAACGGTTGTAGCCG
>DPKY01000019.1 GCA_003542275.1 Methylococcaceae bacterium
ACACTATAGTGAGCGCTAAACATGGCTTTTTTCAAAAAAAGCCCACTCACCCTCCCTCAACTAGGGCATAAACAAACCGCCGTTTATATGCAGGGTTTCACCGGTAATGTATGCCGCGCCATCAGAGGCTAAAAAACTTACCGCGTGCGCAATCTCCGTTGCGTGTCCTAAACGTGCGAGAGGAATGGATGCAAGCAAACCATTTTTAATCTCGTCACTTAATTCTTTTGTCATATCGGTATCGATAAACCCTGGCGCCACCGTATTGACGGTAATATTGCGTGAGCCCACTTCTTTTGCCATCGATTTGGTAAAGCCAATCATGCCCGCTTTCGCTGCGGCGTAATTTGCCTGCCCCGCGTTCCCCGTTGAACCGACAACAGACGAAATATTGATAATTCGCCCTGTTTTCGCTTTCATCATGCCGCGCAATACGGCTTTACTCATACGAAACACAGATGTCAAATTCGTTGCAATAATATCCTCCCACTCATCGTCTTTCATGCGCATGAGCAGATTATCGCGTGTGATACCGGCATTATTGACTAACACGTGTGGCGTACCAAATTCATCGCCAATGGCTTTCATCACCGCCTCAATGGACGCTGCATCGGACACATCAAGCACAAGGCCTCTGCCATGCTCGGCTAAATAAGCAGAAATAGCCTGGGCACCTGCTTGCGTGGTGGCGGTGCCTAAAACAAAAAAACCATCTTGCGCTAACCGCTCGGCAATACTGCGACCAATCCCGCGACTTGCGCCCGTTACTAAAGCCAGTTGTTTTGTCATCATTTAGAGTTGCTCCATGAGTGTATTGAGTGTTTGGGCGTCGTAGAGACTACAATGCGTCGCCTCTTTTGCAATGCGCTTGTTTAGGCCAATTAGCACTTTGCCTGGGCCGCATTCTACAAAATGCGACACGCCGTGATGGGCCATGTGTCCAATGGTATCCACCCAGCGCACTGGTTTGTAGAGCTGCTCTTTTAATGCAAACCGAATCGCCTCGGGCGTTTGATGCGCAAGCACATCAACATTATGAATAAGCGTTGCGTTCGGGGCATGAAGGGTGAGATTATCGAGTGCGTGAGCGAGTTTCTCTGCGGCGGGCTGCATCAGGGCACAATGTGACGGCACACTCACCGGCAAGCGCACTGCACGCTTGGCGCCCGCGTCTTTTGCCCCCGCCATCGCCCGCTCAACGGCGGCGGCATGACCGGCAATGACAACTTGCCCTTGTGAATTAAAATTCACCGCTGAAACGATTTCATTGCCGGCTGCGTGCGCACAAACGTCTACCACGACATCGTCATCTAAGCCCAAAATCGCTGCCATCGCACCAACTCCTTGGGGAACGGCTTCTTGCATGAGCGTGCCACGCAGTGCCACTAATTTGATGGCCTCTTCAAAATCAAGCACGCCGGCGCACACTAACGCGCTGTATTCACCTAAACTATGCCCCGCTAGCCAAGCAGGACGAATGCGACTGTGCTGCGTCCACACACGCCACACCGCAACGCCTGCAGCAAGCATAGCCGGCTGCGTATTGTGTGTTTGATTAAGCTCCGCTTCCAAGGCACTCTCAGTCACAAGCGCCCATAAATCTTTATTTAATGCCGCCGATGCCTGCTCAAAAGTCTGTTTAACTTCAGGGTAGTGCTGTGCTAAATCGTCGAGCATCCCAATAGATTGAGAGCCTTGACCCGGAAAAACAAACGCTAAATTGTGCTGTTGATTCATTTTTTAATTATTTTATTTACGTTTTTATTAGGGGAAAATAACAGAGGATGCTGAAAAAAATCAATAACGAACTAGCGCCGATCCCCATGTAAAACCCGCGCCAAAGGCTTCAAGTAATACAGTTTGTCCGCGCTGAATGCGACCATCACGCACTGCCTCATTAAACGCCAGTAAGACCGACGCTGAGGACGTATTCCCCTGCGTTTCCAGTGTAACGACGACCTGTGACATCGGCATTTTTAATTTTTTTGCTGTGGCGGCGATAATACGGATATTGGCTTGATGCGGAACGAGCCAATCAATTTCAGACTTGTCCATATTGTGCGCATCAAGCGTTTCATCGACAATGCGCCCAAGTGTATTGACGGCTACTTTAAACACTTCGTTGCCACGCATAGCAATGTAGCCAAGCGGCGAGACACTGTCGCCTACCGCTTGAGGATTGGGGCAGTAGAGCAATTCATCGTATTGTCCATCAGAGTGAATATGTGTTGACAGCACCCCCGCTTCCTCTGAAGCCTCAAGCAATAATGCGCCTGCACCGTCACCAAACAAAATACAGGTGGCGCGATCTGTCCAGTCAACAATACGCGAGCACACCTCTGCACCAACGATAAGCACGGTTTTCGCCGCGCCGGATTTGATGTATTGATCAGCAATGCTCAACGCAAAAATAGACCCGCTACACGCTGCCTGTATATCAAACGCCACGCCGCCGCTGATGCCTAAACGATGTTGCAATAAACACGCGGTACTGGGATACACCTTATCAGGCGTGCCGGTGGCAACAATAATCAAATCGATACGACTGGCCTCAATTTGCGCCGCCTCAATGGCTTGACGTGCTGCCATTTCAGCCATACTCGCCGCCGTTTCTGCCGCGTGCGCAATATGGCGACTGCGAATGCCCGTGCGCTCAAAAATCCATTCATCAGATGTTTCCACGCGTTGCGCAAGCTGATGATTGGTCACCACATTTTCAGGCAAATAACCGCCTGTGCCAATAATTTTACTGTAGCGTGTCATGATGAAAGTGTCCGTTGCGCAAGCGTGGCTTCAACTTGTTGCGTAATCTTTTGAATAACATTGTGACGTACTTCCACTTCTGCTAATTTGATAGCGGTTTTAAACGCTAGCACATCCGCGCCACCGTGACTTTTAATCACCAGTCCGCGCAATCCTAAAAAACTGGCCCCATTATGCAAACGTGGATCAATGCGTTGTTTAAAACGCTTGAGTACAGGATAAGCCATCAAGGCCGCTAATTTTGTGAATATATTCGCTGAAAAAGCGTCCTTGAGCGTTGTGCCGATCATTTTTGCCGCCCCTTCAATCGATTTTAAGGACACATTGCCAACAAATCCATCGCAAACAATCAAATCCACGGGCACATTTCCCGCGTTAATCGAATTGCCCTCGACATAGCCAATGTAATTGAGCGAGGAGTTTTCCAGTAATTTTGCCGCTGCTTTGACTTGCTCGTTGCCCTTCATGTCCTCTTCACCAATGTTTAAAAGACCAATGCGTGGACTATCTGTATTGTCAATGGCTTTGACCAATTCGTTGCCCATGACCGCAAATTGAAACAGGTGCTCTGCGCTGCAATCCACATTCGCGCCCAAATCCATCATATAGGTGTGCCCATAGGTGGAGGGAAGCGTTGAAATAATCGCCGGGCGATCAATACCATTGAGCATTTTGAGGACAAAGCGGGCGGTTGCCATCAATGCCCCCGTATTTCCCGCGCTCACACACGCATCAGCGCGTCCTTCATGGACAAGATTGATTGCCACGCGCATGGACGAATCTTTTTTATTTTTAAGGGCTTTTGCGGGCGATTCATCCATGTCGACGCGTTGTGAAGCGTGCTGAATTTGCAGTCGATTACCGTAAAGAGACTGCGCCTGTGCAACCAGCGGGGCAAGCACTTGAGTATCGCCAACCAAAATAAGTGTCAATGCGGCGTTTTCTTTTAGGCAATCCAGTGCGGCAGGCACTGTGACACTCGCACCAAAATCACCACCCATAGCATCAATTGAAATCGTTAAACTCACGTTAGCTCATGGCTCCACTGTACTTAAAAAGAAGCCGAATCAGACTTAACTGATTCGGCACACTGTATGTCATTTTACAACGCAAATGACTTAGTCAACATCAACGGCGCTTGAACGAACAATTTGACGGCCTTTGAAGTAACCATCTGGGGTGACGTGATGACGCAAATGCACTTCACCTGTAATTTTATCTGTTGATAACGCTTTTGCTGTTAACGCATCGTGCGAACGACGCTGACCACGTCTTGAACGTGTCACTTTACTCTTTTGTACGGCCATTAGGATTCTCCAGTAGATTTTTTTAAATGGGCTAAAACGGAAAAAGGATTCGGTTTTTTAGGTGCAAGGTCATCGAATGCACTGATAATGTCTTTAGCTACCCCTTCCACGCTACAGTCGTCATCATGTTTGGGGTAATCGGGCAGGCTGAGCAATAATTCATCTTCAACAAGCGTGCTAAGTAGCATCGTTTCGGTTTCTTCAAGCAACAACGGCTCATAAGCTAAGGGTAAACGCTCCACATACTCAATATCGGTCACAATACCCAATTTCACCGCATTCTCTACCTTGAACGCCACCCCACTCAAACAAGTTTGGCAAACTAGAAACAACGTGGTTTCTATTTTACCTTCAACAAAGGGGACTCTGCCATCACGCCCAAAATATAAACTAACGTCAACAACGCCCTCGTTGTTGACCAATTTTTCACTTAAGCGCACTAAGGAATTCAGCGGCAACTGACCATGTAATTCACCGCGTTTATCGGCAAGATGTAGAGGATTTATGATTTCAGGCAGTCGATTTTGCATCGGGTAATAATATATGGAAACGCCATAAGCGTCAAATTAGACATCGCAAAGAGTTTGCTTATCAAAACGATACACGGCCTCTATTTTGAGAGGCGATTTGTTTTATTGTACTATGAATTACTACAGTTATTTGAAAAAAATATAATACAATGCACATATTCTAACTATTTTACCTAGAGTGAGAAATCATGACAGAACTTATTAGTAGCGGCCTAGAATTGATGCTTGCAGGCATGGGCATTGTGTTTTTATTTCTAACGATGTTAGTGATTGTCATCAACGCTATGTCAAAACTCATCACACGCTATCTGCCTGAAGAGCCCCTGCCGCACGCAACAGCGCCCGTGATAGTAAGTGCTGAGGCAAGTAAAAGTTACATTGCGGCAATTACTGCGGCCATCCATCAATATCGCCGCACGCATGGATGACGGGCTAGATAAACATATGTTGTAAAGAATATAAACAAATTACCTATTTCTTAAACGAACACCTTTTTCACCTTGCCAATTAAAAAGCGAGGCAGTCACTAACAAGGCCCTGCCCGCATTAGGAGATATAAAAATGGCTATGAATACCAAAAAATTAGGCATCACCGAAGTGGTTTTGCGCGACGCCCATCAATCTATTTTGGCTACGCGTATGCGCACGGAAGATATGCTGCCCATTTGTGCACAG
>DPKY01000180.1 GCA_003542275.1 Methylococcaceae bacterium
AGCCTCACACCATGCGTGTAAATCGGTGAAATCACGCTCTGTTCCTGCTGGGCCATCAAGGGGTTTTTCATCTGCGGCCAATTGAATAAGATACCCTGAAACAAAACGTGCAGCAATGCCAACGTGACGCAAAATTTGAACCAATAGCCAAGCACTATCTCGACATGAGCCTGATTGTTTTTCTAATGTTTCTTCACTGGTTTGGACGCCCGCTTCCAAACGTATTAAATAATTGATATCCCCGTGAATGGCTTGATTGAGATGGACAAGAAAATGCGTCGTTGTGATAGTGCTGGGAAGGGAACTCAAAAATTGCGCTAACCACGCTTGGAGACGCTCACCTTTTTCTGTGATGGCTAAAAACGGTGCCAATTCCGCTTTTAAATGTGCCGGATAAGTGAACGGAAAATGCTCCGCCCACGTTTCTACAAAAAAATCAAATGGATTGATGATGGTCATATCCGCAATAAGGTCAACATCAATTTCAATGGTTTTCGCCGGTTTTGGAAACGTAATACGAGCCACAAAATTGCCATAGACATCTTGTTGCCAATGCACGAAATGTGTTGCTGGTTTAATTGTTAAAGAATAGCTAGATACCGGTGTGCGACTATGTGCGGCAGGGCGAAGACGAATGTCATGTGGCGAAATGACCACAGGGCGATCAAACACATAATGCGATTTATGGTGTAGCGCAACTTGGATTGTCATAATGGTCAACGCCTCTTAAATTAAAAGGGAGGAGGAAGTTCTTTTAGCCAATGAGGATTAGGCAGCGATGCAAACACATTTCGCAATCCCTCTCCCCAGCAACGGCTAATTTGTATAAAATAAGGATAGTCTTGGGTGAGATGCTGAAAATCTAAATCCAAACTGTTATTTTTATAACAAACCAAATCAATCGGAAAGCCTACAGACAGATTACTTCGCATCGTAGAATCAAATGATACCAGTATGCACTTGACTGCATCACTGATTGGCGTTTGAGGTGTAATAACTCTATCAATAATGGGTTTTCCGTATTTGGTTTCACCAATTTGAAAAAACGGATTTTCTTCACTGACTTCAATAAAATTGCCTTCGGCATAAATCAAAAATAAACGCATGGCTTCGTTTTTAATTTGTCCACCCACGATAAAATTTACACTCGAATCAATATTGCTTTGTGATAAAAAAACACTCTCTCTATCGCGTACCTCACGTAAACAATCCCCTAGCAACGAAGCGACATCAAACAGAGAGTTGACATTCCAAATGTTGCGTATTTCCTGTTGTAAACTGCGTTGCTCAAGTAAATTAATGGCGTTTTGAGTCACCGACAAATTACCCGAACTTAAAATAATGAGGGTACGGTCATCGCGGTTAAAAAAATGACGCATTTTCTTAAAACTGGATATTTGATCAAGCCCTGCATTCGTTCTGGAATCGGAAGCGAATACCATGCCTGCATTGAGCTTGAGTGCAACACAATAAGTCATAATTCGTTTGTTAAGTTGTAATTTGTTGTTGTGATTGTATGGTTCTACTACTAGGAAAGGACTCAAAATGGTCTCGACGTGATAGATACGCATCTTGAATATTTTTGCCCAGCAAATCCATGTGCCCCAAAAAGTCCGTTAGGTAGTTATGTAGGCCTTGTGAAAAAACATCTTCAATTCGGCCAAAATGGAGTGCGGCATGTTGTTCCCCTGCACATCGCCTCGCTTCTCGACCTTCTGAACCATTAATATCAATAAGCGCGGATTCAACCTCATTCATGCAAGTATGTAATGAACGTGGCATATCGTCTCTTAAGATAAGCAACTCAGCCACACGCAAAGGGGAAATAACATCGTGGTATACTTTTCGATAAGCCTCAAAAGCACTTACTGATTTGAGCAAAGATCCCCATTGATAACAATCGGCTGCGCTGCCCACGCTATCGGGTTCAGTAAGTAAAATATGGTATTTCACATCAAGTATTCGCGCGGTATTGTCGGCACGTTCCAAAAACGTCCCCAATTTAATGAAACTCAGTGACACATCTTTGAGGATAGTGCCCAACGTCACCCCACGAAACAAATGCGAACGATCTTTGACCCAATCGAAAAAATCAGGAAATTTTTCATCTTCCATCTGTACACACACCCGATTGAGTTCAAGCCACGTGGCATTGATCATCTCCCACATCTCAGAGGTGATCACACTGCGAACCGCACGGGCATTTTCACGGGCAGATTTTAAACACGTGTAAATACTTGAAGGGTTGTCGGGATCGAGGGCGAGGTAATACGTGACTGTATTGGCTTTTGCCAGTCCATATTTACGCTCATAACCGGCTGCGCAACCGGTAATATTAAGCGGTGCGTACCACAAATACGCTTCTGTGCCTTCAATATCAAGAGGGAGTAATGACGTGCGATGTGCGACATCAAGGACGCGTGCGGTATTTTCAGCGCGTTCAATATGGCGAGCCATCCAAAATAAATTATCTGCTGTTCGTGATAACATCTCAATTCTCCAATACCCAAGTATCTTTTGTGCCACCACCTTGTGACGAGTTGACAATAAGTGACCCCTCATTGAGGGCAACACGCGTTAAGCCGCCTGGTACTAAACGAATCTCCTTGCCGGATAAAACAAAAGGGCGTAAATCTACATGGCGCGGGGCAACGCCAGATTCAACAAGGGTTGGACAGGTTGACAGCGCTAATGTGGGCTGAGCAATGAAATTGGCAGGATGATTCAAAATGCGCTGCTTGTAAGCGTCAATTTCTGCCTTTGAACTCGTCGGCCCCACCAACATACCATAGCCACCAGAGCCTTGTACCTCTTTGACGACCAATTCAGCAAGATGTTCAAGGACATATTTCAAATCATCTTTTAAACCCAAACGCCACGTTGGCACATTAGACAGTAAAGGCGCTTCCCCCAAATAAAACTTGATCATATCGGGTACAAATAAATAGGTGGACTTATCATCGGCTACCCCCGTGCCCACGCCATTGGCCAAAGAGACATTCCCATGACAATACGCATCAATCAAACCCGGTACACCAAGCGTAGAATCCGCTCTAAATACGAGCGGATCGAGAAAATCATCATCAATGCGACGATAAATAACGTGTACTTGTTGTGGTCCTTCGGTGGTGTGCATATACACCTTCTTTTCGTGAACAAACATATCTTGCCCTTCGACCAGTTCAACACCCATCTGACCAGCAAGAAAAGCGTGTTCAAAATAAGCACTGTTATAAGCGCCAGGCGTCATCACAACAATCACAGGGCGACTCACACCCACAGGCGCCGATTCACGCAATGTATTTAGCAGCATTTGTGGATAATGTTCCACAGGCTCAATTGCGTGACTGGCGAAGAGTTCAGGAAATAAACGCATCATAGTTTTGCGATTTTCTAACATATACGATACACCCGAGGGCGTACGCAAATTATCTTCTAACACATAAAAATCATTTTCAGCAACACGAACAATATCTATACCGGCAATATGGGCATAAACTTGATTAGGTAAATCTACGCCTTGCATTTTTTGGCAATAGAGCACATTGCCTAACACTTGTTCTTTGTTAATAATCCCTGCTTTGATAATATCTTGATTATGGTAGATATCATGTAAGAATGCGTTTAATGCTTTAACGCGTTGTTTAACGCCTCGCTCAAGACGCTCCCACTCGCTTGCACTGAAAATACGGGGAACAACATCAAAAGGAATGAGTCGCTCAGCACCAGTAGATTCGCCATAAACGGCAAAGGTAATACCTAGTCGTCTAAAAAGTAATTCGGCTTCAGCACTCTTACGTTCAAGTGCACCAGCAGATAATTGAGATTGCCAATGTTGATAACGCATATAAATATCACGGATGTAGTCATTATCAATACGCATTTCATCAAAATAATTTTGTGCTTTCATCATCATGCTACCTATAAAAATCTACTTTATATTTAAGCATAGCAATGAATGTACCATAATAAATATAAAAATTATGAATACACTAAAATTGTATAAAAATAGCATTATGACTTTTTCTGTTTAAATAGAATCGCTGTCATGATGTAACGCATAAAAAGCTCGCTTGCACAAAAAAATAGATGTTTTTACAG
>DPKY01000017.1:0-3415 GCA_003542275.1 Methylococcaceae bacterium
CTCGTAACAAACTAGCGCCTGATACATTCACCTCTATCTGTTATCCCTTACTTATTGCAAGTTACTTTTTAGTTGATCAAACGCCTGCAGTGCAAACTGCAAATCTTGCCATGCCTTGCGCTTTTCAATGGGGGCGCGTAGCAGATAGGCGGGATGATAAATAGCAATTAACGGTTTTTCTTGAAAAGAATGGACTTGTCCGCGCAATTTTCCGATCGTCTGCTGGGTGTTTAGGAGTGTTTGCGCTGAAATACGCCCCACCGCCACAATCATTTGAGGGTTAACTAAGGCAATTTGCGCAAATAAATACGCTCTGCACGCGTGAATTTCCTCTTCGTGTGGGTCACGATTACGCGGCGGGCGGCATTTTAAAATGTTGGCGATAAAGACCTCTTCGCGTGTTAATTGCATGGCGCGTAACATTTCAGTTAATAATTTCCCCGCCTCGCCGACAAAGGGTCTACCTTGCAAATCTTCATCTTGCCCTGGCGCTTCACCAATAAAAAACCATTTTGCGTGTGGATTGCCTTCGCCAAACACAGTTTGAGTGCGGGTGGTACACAATGTGCATTGTTCGCATTGCGTGACTTGATTGCGCAGCGTGTCCCAGGATATGGCTGTTGTAGGCGGCGCGATGGGGATCTCTTCTTGTGCAGGACTTTGCTGGGCAGCGCGTGGCTGCCAAACCGTGATGCCCATTGCATGGAGATAACGTAAACGCGTATTTTCAGAAAGTGCCATAATGTAAAAAAAGAAAAACCGTCAAAATAGTGACCATTATAGCCAAATAATCACGAAATCGAACCGTTAAAAAATTTACCTTGGGATTTCATTCAAATTTATTTGCAATTCTGTTATGGTGAATGATTGAAACCTATCAATTATCAATAATTTCCACATTGTTTAATTTATGCCATGAAAAATAAGACTATTATTCCAACCGACAAAGAACGCTTTATGCGTGAACAAGATTTTATTGTGTCTAAAACGGATTTAACGGGGCGCATTATTTATGGCAATGAAATTTTTATCGAATTTTCAGGCTATGAAGAGCATGAATTATTAGGCAGTCAACACAACATTATCCGTCATCCTGATATGCCGCGCGTGGTGTTTAAAATGCTGTGGGATTATTTATCCGAAGATAAAGAAATTTTTGCTTTTGTGAAAAATATGTCAAAAGATGGCAGCTTTTACTGGGTTTTCACGCACGTTGCCCCCATTTTAAACCCAAATAAGCAAAAAATTGGTTATACCTCCGTGCGCAGAATGCCAAATCCTAAAGCAATTCCCATTGTTGCCGAATTATATAAGACGATGTTAAATGCGGAAAAGCAAGCGGGCGCTAAAGAGGCGATGGCAGCTTCGGGCGCTGTGTTAAATACGTTATTACAGGAAAAAGGCGTGAGTTATGATGAACTTATCACTGTTCTTCAAGCACTTTAAAATCAAAGAAAGCATTGCTTTAGCAATGATGGCGCTGATTTGGGCAGCGGCGCTTGTGTACACTTGGAGGCTAAGTGTGGATTGGCTTGTGCCCGCTGGCTTGACAGTAAGCAGTGTGTTGTCTGTTTTGGTTTGGTCGCTCTCGCGCAAAAGTGATCAAGTGCTCTTAACGCAAGTGCTCAATGCCAGCCAAGAATGGCGAAAAGGCAATGTCAGCGTGCGTATTACGCAAATTGGCGGTAAAAAAAATGCACTGCAACAGCTCTCGTGGGCGCTCAATGATTTGATGGATCAAGTCGAAACGGCGCAGGTGGATATGTATTACTCCATGGCGTATGTCACCTACGGGGATTTTAGTCGTCGCAGCTATCCTGCGGGGTTGCACGGGGGGTTTGCCCAAGCGTCAACACGTTTGAATTCGTTGACAAAAGTGTTGTCGTCTACCATCAACGCAATCAATGAGTTGATGCGTGCGTTGAATTTAGGGGATTTTACGAAAACCGTTGATGTAACCGTGCGCGGTGAATACGCGAACGCTATTGAAAATGCCATGCAAGCCATGCGCACCATGCAAACCTTGATGGACAATATCGGTGAGGTGATGGGGCGTGTTGCACAAGGTGATATTCATGAGCGTGTTGAGGCGGTGGCACATGGCGATTTTGCGATATTAAAACAAAATATCAATTTATCTCTCGAGGCCCTTGAGGGGAGTTTAAACGACATTACGCTGGTCTCTGGCGCACTCGCGCAAGGTAATCTGACGTTAAACGTCGAAAAAAATTATCCTGGCACGTTTGGTGAAGTGCTCTCAGGCATGAATCGCACCGTTGAAAACTTAAAAGTGCTTGTGAGCGACATTAAAGATTCTAGCGAAATTATTGAGCAAGCGGCTAAAGAAATTTCGGTGGGCAATTTTGATTTATCTAAGCGAACCGAAGCGCAAGCGCATAGCTTGGAGGAAACCGCCGCCAATATGTCAGAGTTTACCTGCACCATTGAGCAAAATAGTCAAAGCGCTAATCGCGCTAATGAACTCGCGCACGCCTCCTCAAACATTGTGCGCAATGGGGTGACGGCGGTAAACCAAGTGGTACAGACCATGGAGGGCATTAACGATTCATCAAGAAAAATTGTGGATATTATCTCCGTGATTGATGGTATTGCCTTTCAAACCAATATTCTCGCCTTGAACGCCGCAGTGGAAGCGGCTCGCGCGGGTGAGCAAGGGCGTGGTTTTGCGGTGGTGGCAACCGAGGTGCGCAATTTAGCGCAGCGAGCCGCCGCCGCTGCGGGTGAAATTAAGCATCTCATTGGCGATTCGGTTGATAAAGTGCAAGAAGGGAGCTATCTCGTCGCAAAAGCAGGGAAAACCATGGAAGAAATTTTAAGTTCCATTGAAAGTGTGACCAATACGATTACGGAAATTACCATTGCCTCTAATGAGCAATCACTAGGNNATCAATCAGGTCAATCAAGCCTTGCACAATATGGACGAAGTGACGCAACAAAATGCCGCGCTCGTTGAACAAGCGACCTCCGCTGCGCAATCGCTTGAACAACAAACCCAAAATCTTTCTGCAACCATTGCAAACTTTAAATTGACGTCGTAGAAGCGTCGGAGGAAAAACACGCTATTTTGGGTTATAAATCAAGCAGTGAGGTAAGCGGAAAGACGGCGTGATAACGTGATATTTCGTAAATTTGATACCGTTTTTCCTCTCACCCCCTTTCTCTCTCCCGATTATTTTTACATTAACCGCCGCTTTGGGTTACCATTCTTTGCGTTGAATGGGTATAATTATGGGATATATTATTTTTAATCTTATTCCCCTAATCGTTATTTTGATTACGCCACTAGCCATAACGCTGCGTCACCCTATTTCTTTATGGTGTTGGTGCTTTGAATCATCATGAAAAGAAATCAACGCATCTTATCTCGACTGCTGTTTCTCTATATTTTAGCAAG
>DPKY01000017.1:3461-3621 GCA_003542275.1 Methylococcaceae bacterium
TGGCTTGTTATTGTTGGTATGCTTGCCAAGATGGTCTATGGCGAGATTCAATCTTCCAAATATCAAGCACGTTATCTGAGCGAAATTAGCAAGCAACTCAGCTTCAAGCTAGAAAATAAGCCTAGTAACGCCATTCGCTATCCCACGCACGGTCCCTACG
>DPKY01000271.1 GCA_003542275.1 Methylococcaceae bacterium
CGCATAATTAACGTGACGACAGGCCCTGAGATGGCATAGCCTAAAAAAAGTAAAAACAGCATGGTTTGAGGTTGTGCCATCACAAACGCGATACCTAACATCACCGTAATCGCGACAAAGAAAGGGACTTTACCTTTTAAATCAATTTCTTTAAAGCTTGAATAACGAAAATTACTGACCATTAAAAGGCCGGTGATAATGGTTAAAATGAGGGCCGTGTATTTGATGTTTTCAATGCTCCAGCCATGCTCTAAACAAAGCCAAATAAAACCCGCTAAAATTGCCGCCGCCGCAGGACTGGGGAGTCCTTGAAAATAGCGTTTATCAGCGGAGGTGAGTTGCGTGTTAAAGCGTGCTAAACGCAAGGCGCCGCCTGCTGTGTGAACAAATGCGGCAAATAAACCGGCTTTGCCAAGTGTCGAAAAGGCCCATAAATACATCACCAGGGCAGGCGCAATGGCAAATGACACCATGTCAGATAAGCTATCATATTGTGCGCCAAATTCACTTTGTGTGTTGGTGAGTCGCGCAACACGTCCATCTAAACCATCTAAAATCATCGCCACAAAAATAGCGACAACAGAAATGTCGTAGTGATCATTCATCGCTGAGGTGATAGCGTAAAAACCCGAAAATAAAGCACCGGTAGTGAATAAATTAGGCAGTAAATAAATGCCGCGACGGCGAATTGTAGATTTTTCAAAAGTCATAAGGCTGCAAGTAGGAGTGAAATCAACATAAAACGAAAAGTGGGCTGATTATACACTAATCAATCGTTTTACTGACTGCGTCTTGGATCAAAGGCGGTTTGCACCGTTTGCGCAAAGAGGTTTGCCGCTAAAACGAGTGTGAACATAAACAAAAAAGCGGCCGTCAATGACCACCACACAACCGGCTCACGCGCCATTTCTAAACGCGCACCGTTAATCATATTCCCCCAGCTGTAGGTGCTTGAGTCAACGCCAATGTTGATATAGGAGAGCGCCGCTTCTGCGAGAACCAGTGAGCTAAAATCCAGTACGATGGAAATGAGTACAATGTGCATGACATTGGGCAAAATATGCCGCAGTAAAATCGTGTATTGCTTTACGCCAAGGGACGTCGCCGCTTGGACATATTCCATTTCGCGCAGTTTGAGCGTTTCTGCACGCAGCAGTCGACAAAGTCCTGTCCAGCTTGTCATCCCCAAAATGAGGCATAAAAACAACAGTCGCATATCGGCACGCACCGTCAAACTTGTAAAGTCACTTTCATGATTGGTCATATACACCTGCACCATCAGTACGGAGGCGCCAATTAACAAGACACTTGGGATCGCGTTGATTGTGGTGTATAAAAACTGAATCGTGTCGTCAAGTAAACCGCGAAAAAAACCGGATAAAATGCCCAGTACCACTGAAAGCGGTAGGAGAATAAGGGTGGTGAGCGTACCTAAAACCAACCCTGTCCGGACGCTTTTTAGGGTTTGATAAAAGACATCTTCGCCCACTTTATCCGTTCCAAAAACATGATAATAAGTGCACAGATGCAGCAGTACGCCGCTAAGTGTTAATAAAACAAATAACGTCCAATAGGGCAGTGTGAGTTTGACTTCAATGCGCAAACACAGCATAAGAAGCATAAATACGCCCATGCCTTGAAGAAAACCGATGGCCGCTTTTTGCATAATATCACTGTGTTTTTGTGTCGTCGTATTGCGCAGATGTTGGCCGCCAAAGTGGAGCGGTGGATAATCCCATGTTGGGGGTGTGTTGCTCTCGATAATCATTTCTTTGTTATAGAGCGTGGTGGCAAAGGGGGATGAATACGTTTTTTCACCCTGTTCACGCAGTGGCGTGGCAATATAATCAAGCACGCTGATCACATCGTTGTGCGCGGGCGTTTCACCACGTTGCTTAAAATGCAATGAATCCAGCAAACCAATGACCATAAAAAAGACCAGTACCACAAGCGACGCCATGCCAAGATGATTTTGTTTAATGAACGTTAATGGCCGTTTTAGCTGCTCTTTTCCGTGCAAGTAATAAGCCAGCACAAAAATAAAACCCAGTAAGCCAAAAATAAGCGCATCTGTCCAGAGAATGACGATTTCAAAACCCATTTTATTTATCACGCTGTATCACACATTATCTCACCATTACACAGTTACGCCCCGCACTTTTCGCTTGATAAAGCAAGCTTTCGGCGGCGGCAATCATATCGTCCAATTGCGGACATAAATCTGTTGTCACACCAATACTCACCGTGACATGAATGGTTTCATTCGGGAGAATATCAATGGCTGTTTGCTCAAGCAAGCGTCTAAAACGATCAAATAAGTCAAACGCCGCGCTACTGGGGAGCGTCGGGGCAACAACACAAAATTCTTTGCCACCATAGCGCGACACCAAGTCTTGTTCTCGAAAATGTCCTAGCATGAGTTGCCCAATTTTTTTGAGTACCACATCACCCAAATCATGGCCGTATTTTTCATTGATATCTTTGAAAAAATCAATATTGATAATAGCCACTGCGATTGGATTATTTCGGCTCGCGGCGGCAAGCAGGGGAATGCCAAGGCGTAGAAGTTGACGGCGGTTGTGTAAACCGGTGAGAAAATCAGTCACGGCGGCTTTTTCAAGCGAAATCATTTTTTGATAATGCACCGCATTTTCAAGAGCAATGGAAATTTTCGAGGTGAACACCTCTAGCAACATCTGGTCGCTTGCATCAATTGCGTGTTCACTGCAAACAAGCGCGATGGTGGCTTTAGCGACCCCTGTTTCTAAATAAAAGGCGCTATAGTGACCCGAAAATTGATGTGTGCGCGTAGCTGACGCTAGCTTTACTAATTCTGCAAGCTCGTTATGGCCGCACGAGCCGTCTAAATTGCAATGTAAGCAGCATTCAAATTCATCTGTCACGGCGGTAATTTTCATGTGCCCGGTCAGCGCATGGATAGACTGAGGCGTTTGCGCTGTGTTTTCTTCAATGCAAATAATGCCTTGTGGTTTGCAATCTAAAAATGAGCTGAGTTGCGTTAAGATGCCTGAGGAAAAATCGTGCATCGATTGAATTTTAAAAAGTGAATCCGAGCTTTGCAGGATTTTTTCTAAGCCATTGCGGGTTTTGTTGAGTGACACAATCGTTTCATAAGCGCGTAGCGCTGATACGACGGCAGTGAACAATTTTTGCGCAGTCAGTTCATTTTTGGATTTATAGTCATTGATGTCATAGTCAACAATGACGCGCTCTTCAGGCGCGTGTCCGGGTTGTCCTGTGCGTAGGATAAGGCGTATGGCATTGTTGTTTAGCTCGTTGCGAATAATTTTCACTAATTCTAAACCCGCTTCATCGGTTTCCATGACCACGTCAAGCAGTGCAACGGCAATATTTTTTTGTGTTGAGAGGATTTCACGCGCTTGCGTAGCAGAGTAGGCGCTGATGAGTTCAATTGGGCGATTTTTAAAAACAACATTGGCCAGAATCAATCGCGTGACGGCTTGAATGTCCGCATCGTCGTCAACCACTAATACCTGCCAAGGTTGCGCGGCGAGGGAGGAGGTGGCGTGAGGAGTCGCGGGTGAATTGGCTTTGAGATTAAGCGTATTTTTTTCAATCATGGTGGCTATATTTTTGTTGATGTGGCTAAAAATGTGTCAACAGCGCTTAGAGCTGCCGTGCAAAATTGAGAATAAACGTCGTGCCCGCCCCTTCAATGCTTTGGAGTGTCAATGTACCTTTTAACTTTTGATGGACGATATTATAGACCAAATGCAATCCCAAACCACTCCCCCCTTTGCTGCGTTTTGTGGTAAAAAAGGGGTCGAAAATTTTACTTTGAATCTCAAGGGGAATGCCTTTGCCGTCATCGCTGTAGTGCAATTCAATTCTATCACTGGGCAGTTCGAGGATAGTGAGTCGAATGGTTCCGCATTGATTGACCTCGTAGGCGTGTAGCAGAGAATTCATCACAAAATTGGTAATGATTTGAGAAATGGCGCCTGGGTAATTGATGAGCCATAAATTAGACGGGCAGCTGAGCTGGACTTTGATATTGGTTTTTTTTAGGGTAGGGCGAAGACTAAATAACACCTCCTCGAGATAAATTTTTAAATTAAATTCGCGTTGATTATCGCTGGTTTGGTCGACGGCAACTTGCTTAAAAC